>NZ_JBEFRW010000020.1:0-82017 GCF_053483195.1 Mycolicibacterium sp. XJ2546
CAAAGTGAAGATGCGCGGTGTGCAAGTCGGCAGCGTCAAGTCGATCGCCTCACGCCCAGACGGCACCGCCGAGCTGACGCTCGAGATGGACCCCTCGCAGCTGCACCTCATCCCCGAAAACGTCAACGTCGAGATTGCGTCCTCCACCCTGTTCGGCGCGAAGTTCGTCCAACTCGACGCCCCGCGGCAGCCGTCACAGCAGACGCTGCACGCCGGCCAGGTGCTCCAAGGCGAGCACGTCATGGTCGAAGTCAATACCGTGTTCCAACAGCTGGTTACCGTGCTGGACAAGATCGAACCGGCCAAGCTCAACGAAACCCTCGGGGCGATCGCGACAGCCTTCAACGGCCGCGGACAGCAGATCGGCAAGACGCTGGTCGACTTCAACGCGCTGCTGGCCAAGATCGAACCGAGCCTGCCGAACCTGGCCCACGACATCGAGGCCGCCGTCCCGACTCTGGACGCCTACGGTGATGCGGCGCCGGACCTGCTCTCGACCATCCAGAACACCATTGCGGTGAGCAACTCCATCGTCGACGAACAGCAGAACCTCGACGAATTTCTCATCAGCACAATCGGTCTGGCCGATATCGGCAACGACGTCATCGGCTCCAACGCCGCAGCCCTCACCGACGTGGCCCAGGTGCTCGTGCCTACCACCACGCTGCTCAACGACTACCGCGAGTCGGTGCGGTGCGGCATCGGCGGCCTCGTCCCGTTCGCCAAATCCCCGCCGCAGTATTCCGGCGTCCTCGTGAACGCCGGTCTGACGCTCGGCGTCGAGCGTTACCGCTATCCCGGGGACCTGCCGAAGGTCGCGGCCAGCAGCGGCGGCGCCGACTACTGTGCGGAGCTCGGCCTGCCGGAACTGCCGCCGAACTTCGTCCCGCCATTGGTCGTCGGCGACGTCGGCTCCAACCCCGCCCAGTACGGAAACTCGGGCATCCTGCTGAACTCCGAGGGGCTCAAGAACTGGTTGTTCGGGCCGCTCGACGGGCCGCCGCGAAACACCGCCCAGATTGGAATGCCGGGATGACGCGCTCAACTCCCACGCTGATCAAATTCCTGGTGTTCGGCGTCGTCATGGCGGTGCTGACCGCGTTCCTGTTCGTCGTGTTCAGCGAATCGAGAACCGGAGCGACAGAAGAATATTCGGCGGTCTTCACCGATGCCTCCCGGCTGGAGTCCGGCGACACCGTGCGTATCGCCGGCGTCCGCGTCGGCACCGTGCGCAGCGTGTCGCTGCTGGACGACAAGAAGGTTCTGGTCTCGTTCGACACCGACCGCGACACCAGACTGACGACGAACACCAAGGCAACGATCCGCTACCTGAACCTGGTCGGGGACCGCTATCTCGAGCTCGTCGACGCCCCAGGTGCGGCGAAAATCCTGCCGGCCGGCGGCCAGATACCGGAGGCCCGCACGGCGCCGGCACTGGACCTCGACCTGCTGCTCGGCGGCCTCAAACCCGTTATCCAGGGCTTGAACCCACAAGACGTCAACGCCCTCACCGGCTCGCTGGTGCAGATTCTGCAGGGTCAGGGTGGCACGCTGGAATCATTGTTTTCGAAGACATCGACGTTTACCAACTCGCTGGCCGACAACAACGCGGTCATCGAGCAGTTGATCGACGAACTCCGGATAGTGCTGGACACGCTGGCAACAGATGGTGACGAGTTCTCAGGTGCGATCGACCGGCTCGAGCAATTGGTCAGCGGGCTGTCCTCGGACCGCGATCCCATCGGCGAGGCGATCACCGCACTGGACAGCGGCACCGCATCACTAGCCGATCTGCTGGGACGGGCGCGTGAACCGCTTGCAGACACCGTGGATTCGCTGGATCGGCTCGCTCCGCTGGTCAACAACGACCTGGAGCGCCTGGACGCCACCATCCAGCGCCTACCCGAGATCTACCGCAAGCTCGCGCGGGTCGGCTCGTACGGCGCGTTCTTCCCGTACTACATCTGCGGGGTCACCTTCCGCGCGAGTTCGCTCGAGGGCGAAACCGTGGTCTTCCCATGGATCAAGCAAGAAACGGGAAGGTGCGTGGACGAGTAAATGCAAAAATACCGCGGGTCCCAACTCATCAGGGCAGGCTTCATCGGCGTCGTCCTGATCATCCTCGTCATCGCCGTGGGGCTACAGCCCGAACGGCTGTACCAGTGGGCGACGTCGCTGCGATACGAAGCGCTGTTCACCGAGGCCGGCGGGCTCAGCGTCGGCAACGACGTGACCGTGTCCGGCATCAAAGTCGGGTCGGTTTCGTCGATCGAACTCGAAAACGGCGACGCGCTGGTCGGTTTCACCATCGACGGCCGCTACGCGCTCGGCTCGGACACCACCGCACACATCCGCACCGGAACGCTGCTGGGCGAGCGGGTGCTGGCTCTGGAGTCCGGCGGAAGCGGCACGCTAGACCGCAGTCAGGTCATTCCGACCACGCGTACATCGTCACCGTATTCGCTGACCGATGCGGTTAGCGAATTGACCGCGAACACCGCGGCCACCGACACCGAATCCCTCAACCAGTCGCTGGACACTCTGGCCGAGACCCTCGACCAGATCGCCCCGCAGCTGGGACCGACGTTCGACGGGCTGTCGCGGCTGTCGCGGTCGCTCAACAACCGCAACGAAAGCCTGGCTGAGCTGTTGAAGACCGCGGGTGAAGTGACCGGTATCTTCTCCGAACGCAGCCAGCAGGTCAACGCGTTGATCCTCAACGCCAACGATCTGCTGGCGGTGGTCAACGAGCGTCGTCATGCGATCACCCGGCTGCTCGCCAACACGGCGACGGTGTCGCAGGAACTGACGGCTCTGGTTGCCGACAACGAGGAACAGTTGACGCCGATCCTGGAGCACCTCAACGAGGTGACCGCGATGTTGGAGAAGAACCGCGACAACCTCGCCAAAATGCTGCCCGGTGCGTCGAAATACTATTTGACCCAAGGCGAAATCGTGTCCAACGGGGCGTACTACAACGCGTTGATCCCCAACATGATTCCGCTACCGCCGGACCTGCTCCAGCCGTTCATGGACTACGCCTTCGGCTTCCGCCGCGGCGTGGACGCCGGCCAGCCGCCCGACAACGCCGGGCCACGCGCGGAGCTCCCGTTCCCCGTCAACAGCATTCCGCAGCCAGGAGATCTTCCGCATGATGGCAACCCGTAAGCGGCTGGCGACCGGCACGGCGCTCCTGCTGGCCGTCGGACTGGTCGCCGGCGCGGTCTACCTCGCCCGACAGGCGTTCTTCGGTCCGTACACCGTCACGGCCTACTTCCCGACCGCGACCGCCATCTACCCCGGCGACGAGGTACGGGTTGCAGGTGTGGCCGTCGGCACCATCACAGCCATCAAGCCCGAGGGCACCCAGACCAAGATGACCCTCGAGATCGACCACGACGTGCCCGTTCCGGCCGACGCCAAGGCCGTCATCGTCGCGCAGAACCTCGTCGCAGCCCGCTATGTCCAGCTCACACCGGCCTATCGCAACGGGGACGGGCCGAAAATGCGCGACGGTGCCGTGATCGGCGCTGACCGCACCGCTGTCCCCGTCGAGTGGGACGAGGTGAAGGACCAGCTGATGCGGCTGGCAACTGAACTGGGACCCCAAACCGGGGTGTCGGACACCTCGGTGTCGAGATTCATCGACAGCGCGGCGAACGCGCTCGGAGAGGGCAACGGCGAAAAGCTGCGTGAGACGCTGGCCCAACTGTCGGGCGCTGCACGGGTTTTCGCCGAAGGCAGCGGCAACATCGTCGATATCATCAAGAACCTGCAGGTTTTCGTCAGCGCGCTGCGCGACAGCAAGCAGCAGATCGTGCTGTTCGAGAACCGACTGGCCACGTTGAGCAGTGTGCTCGACCAGAGCCGTTCCGATCTGGACGCGGCGGTCTCCGAGCTGTCGGTAGCGATGGGTGAGGTGCAGCGCTTCGTCGCGGGCAGCCGCGCCGAGACCACTGAACAGGTCCAGCGGCTGGCCAACGTCACCCAGGTTCTCGTCGACCACCAGACCGATCTGGAGAACGTCCTGCACATCACGCCGAACGCGATCGCCAACTTCCAGAACATCTACTATCCCAACGGCGGCGCGGTGACCGGAGCGTTCTCCCTCAACAACTTCTCGAGCCCGGTTCTGTTCTTCTGCAGCATGATCGGTGCGGTGGCGAACACCACCGCACCCGAGACGGCCAAACTCTGCGCGAACTATCTCGGTCCGGCCATGCGACTGCTCAGCGCCAATCAGATCCCGTTGCCGATCAACGCCTACCTGCGACCTGCGGTCAACCCCGAGCGGATCATCTACACCGACCCCAAGCTAGCGCCCGGCGGTGCGGGTCCGAACGATCCGCCCGAGCCACCGCCGACCGTGTCGGCCTACACCGGCATGGGCGATGTGCCACCGCCACCGGGCTGGGGAGCGCCACCGGGGCCGCCCGGAATCTATATGCCCGACAGTGACGCTCCCGCGACCCCCTCGCCGGCGCTGTATCCCGGTGCACCGATTCCGGGCCCGCCCCACATCGTCTCGAACATCCCGGCGCAGCCGCAGACCGTCGAGGGAATGCTGCTCCCGCCCACCCCGGCGCCAGGTGCGCCACCTGGGCCCGTGCCACCCAACACCCCACTCCTGCCGGCTGAAGGGACGCCGCCGTCATGATCATCGGGATCAAGCGGTTGACCGTCGCAGTGTCGTGCGCTGCCATCGGTCTGACCGGGTGTTCGTTCCAAGGCATCAACTCACTGCCGTTGCCCGGAGCGGTGGGCCGTGGCGCGGACGCGGTCACCTACCACGTCGAGGTTGCGAACGTCGCGACGCTGGAATCCAACTCGCCGGTGATGATGAACGACGTCGTCGTCGGCAGCGTCGGCAAGATGACCGTGGACAACTGGCATGCCAACGTCGAGGTTTCGGTGAAACCCGACGTCGTCATACCGGCCAACGCGGTGGCCTCTGTCGGGCAGACGAGCCTGTTGGGCTCTATGCATCTGGCGCTCAACCCGCCGCTGGGCGAAGAGCCCAGCGGCCGGCTGCAACCCGGCGCCACCATTCCACTCAGTGAATCATCGACCTACCCGTCCACTGAACGCACGCTGTCGTCGTTGTCGATGGTCGTCAACGGCGGCGGGTTGGGCCAGATCGGTGACGTCATCCACAACTTCAGCACCACGATCTCGGGGCGTGAACCCGAAATCCGCGAACTGCTCACGCGGCTCGACAACTTCATCGGCGTACTCGACACCCAACGTGATGACATCATCGCCACCATTACGCAGCTGAACCGGGTCGCAGGTACGTTCGCCGGGCAACGCGACGTGATCGACCGTGCGCTCAAGGAGATTCCGCCGGCGATCGATGTGCTGATCAAGGAACGCCCCAACCTCACCACCGCGCTGGAGAAGCTCGGCCAGTTCGGCGACACCGCCACCACGTTGGTCAACGACGCGGGCGATGACCTCGTCAAGGATCTGGAGAACCTCGGCCCAGCCCTCGGTGCCATCGCCGACATCGGGCCAGATCTGAACCTTGCGTTGTTGTGGGCCACCGCGTTTCCCTATGGTCCGACGTTCGCCGACCGGATCACCAGGGGTGACTACATCAACCTGTTCGCCACGTTCGACCTGACCTATCCGCGGCTGAAGAAGACGTTGTTGCTTGGCACCCGGTGGGGCGACGAGAACGCCAAACTCATTCCGGCACCTGGGGATCCGTACTGGGCGAACTACTCGTACAGCCCGATGACGCTGGGTGTTGCGCCCCCGCCCGCCGAAGGGATTCCGCCGCCGCCCGATGCGCCGCCGGGCGAGGTGACGCCGCGGGTGAACGGACCGTTGCTGCCGGTGTCCCCGCCACCGCCGGCCGCGCCCTGGTTGCCGTCGGCGCCGGTGACCACCACGTCACAGATCTTCGCCGGACCATACGGAGCCGAAGCGCAAGCTGGATTGCCGGCACCGCCGGTGGAAGGCGGTCGCTGACGATGTTGACCCGTTTCGTTCGAAACCAGCTGATCATCTTCACCATCGCGTCAATCGTCGGCGTCACGGTGATGCTGTTCGTCTACATGCAGGTGCCGACCCTGCTCGGTGTCGGCCGGTTGACCGTGAAGGTGGAACTGCCGGCCGCCGGCGGGCTGTACCGCTTCGGCAACGTGACGTACCGCGGTGTGCAGATCGGCAAAGTCACCTCGGTGGCGCTGACCGAGGACGGCGCGGAAGCAACGCTGTCGCTTGACACTTCGCCGAAGATCCCCGCGGATCTGCAGGCCGAGGTCCGTAGCGTTTCGGCGGTCGGTGAGCAGTATGTGGACCTGCGTCCCCGCACCGACGATGGTCCGTACCTGCAGGACGGCTCGGTGATCCCGGTGGAGAACACCACGATCCCGCAGGAAGTGGGACCGATGCTCGATCAGGTGAGCAAGCTGGTCGACAGCATCCCCGGTGACCGCATCGACGACCTGCTCGACGAGTCGTTCAAGGCGTTCAACGGCGCAGGGCCCGATCTTCAGTCGCTGCTCGATTCCGCGGCCACGATCACCGGCGACGCCAACGCCGTCTCCGACCAGACGCGGTCACTGATCGACGACACTGGGCCCCTTCTGGATTCACAGGTGGAGACCGCCGATGCAATCCGGACGTGGGCGCGCAGCCTGTCGGGTGTGACACAACAGCTCGAGCAGAACGATCCGGAGATCCGCGCGCTGCTGCAGCGTGGACCCGGCTTTGCCCAAGAGGTATCGCAGCTGCTCACCGATGTGAAGCCGACGCTGCCGATCCTGCTGGCGAACCTCACCACCGTGGGCCAGGTCCTCGCGACGTACAACCCGTCGCTGGAACAGTTGATCGTCATCTTCCCCGGAATCATCGCGGCCCAGCAGTCGTTCGGGCTTCCGACCAACAACCCCACCGGGCTTCCGTCGGGCGATTTCGCGTTGACCATCGGCGACCCGCCAGCGTGCACGGTCGGCTTCCTACCGCCGTCGCAGTGGCGAAATCCCGAGGACGTAACCACGATCGACACCCCGGACGGGCTGTACTGCAAACTGCCGCAGGACTCTCCGATCAGCGTCCGCGGTGCCCGTAACTACCCGTGTATCGAGCATCCGGGTAAGCGGGCCCCCACCGTCCAACTCTGCGATGACCCCAAGGGCTATCAGCCGCTGGCCATCCGCCAGCACTACACGGGTGCGTATCCGATTGACCCGAACCTGATCTCGCAGGGCATCCCGGTCGATGATCGGGTGGATTTCCAGGAGCGGATCCACGCCCCGATCGGGGGCACCCCGCTGCCGCCGGGTGCGGTTCCGCGCGGTAAGCCACCCGTTTCCCCGCCCGGTACGCAGGGGACACCTGTGGTCGCGCCGCCGCCGGTCGCTCCGCCACCGCCTCCGCCGGGCAACTCGGTGAACGGGACGCCGATCCCGGCACCGCCGGCCCCGGACGGTGCGGTGCCCGCGACGCCAAGCGCGCACGGCGGCAACGGTTCCGCGGCGGGGCCGTCGGTGGCCGTTACCACCTACAACCCGGAGACGGGTGAATACCTGACACCCGACGGCCGGGTGGAGCAGCTGAAGAATGTGACAGCGGGAGCGCAGCCCAGGTCGTGGAAAGACCTGCTGCCGAACTGATCAGGAAATCTTTTCCATCCGCACGGGCATCTCGATGACCACGGGTTTGTTGACCCCGCAGGCGCCGCTTGGCCCTTTCGTCTGATTGCGGCCCCCGAAGTAGGTCATGTTCTTCGTCTGCCGTTCGCTGGTGGTGGGGTCGATGCCGAACAGGATGAACTTCTGATGTCCGGGGGCGAAGGTGCCGTCGGGGCACGGTATCCAGTTGGGGATGTCGTGGTCGACGTACCAGAAGTCTTCGAGGCGCGCCGTGCCGGTCCAGCCCCGGTCGCTTACGACGGTGCCTTCGCATTCGATCGGGCTCACGCAATCGGTGGCGACGGTCCAGGTCTCGATCACGGTCTCCTGGTCGATCAACACCTCGTTGGTCCTGGCCCACTCGCCATCTGACATCACCCGATAGGTGCCGTTGAGTTCGACTCCGTAATCCGACGCGTGCGCCGGCGCCACCGCGATTACACTTCCGAGCACGACACCGCTCGCGACGACAGCCGCTGACACCAGGCCCGCTGCACCGACTTTCCGCATACGGTCAGCCTATCGCGGTGCCGGTACTTGTCTTCTCCGAAAGCGAGAATTTCGTTCCGCGACATGTGAAGATAGCTTGGTGCGATTTATCGGCGCAATGTCTGCTGCCTTGGCGACGGTTGGCACCGTCATCGCTGCACCGTCAGCGCCCGCTCAGCCGCCACCACCGCCGCCCGCGGCCGACTGCAACAACCCGGCCTGCACCCCCGGCATCGCGCCAGGCATCGTGCTGGGGTCCTACTGCAGCAACACCACCCACTACGTGTTCGGGGTGACGTCGTGGGGTCGACTGGTGTTCTGCGGTTCACCGCGTCGCTACGAACCGCGCTGGTTCCGCTCACCCGAGATGCACGGGGTCAAAAACGAGGGCGCGCTGTGCGTGGGAATGGAAGGTGACGTCGCCCAGGCGCCGGACGGACTGTTCCTCAGCTGCAATACCCGAGACGGCAGAACCGCCTGGGAGTACGGCGGCAACGCCTAGTCCCGCTTTTCTCGCCGAGCAGACACAGAATGGCCCATTTCTCGACGAGATTGGGACCCTTTGCGTCTGCTCGCGCTGGGGGTGAGCACCCAGGTTCAGTCCGCCGGCGTGAACTCGATGTTGAGTTCGGTGAGGCCGCGCAGGATGAACGTCGGCTCGTAGACGTACTCTCGTGCGTCGATCGGGCCGTGCTTCTCCTCGCTGATGCGGATGTCGATCATCCGATCCAGGATCCGCTCGATCGACACCCGGCCCTCCACCCGGGCCAGCGGCGCGCCCGGGCACGAGTGGATGCCGCGGCTGAACGCGATGTGCTCACGGACGTTGCGCCGATCCAACTTGAACTCGTGCGGGTCGTCGAACCGTTTGGGGTCACGGTTGGCCGCACCCGGGCTGACCATCACCGTCGTGCCGGCCGGCACCGGCGTCTCACCGAGAGTCGTTGTCTTGCGGGCCAATCGGAACACGCTCTTGACCGGGCTGTCCATCCGCAGACATTCCTCGATGAACACGGGGATCAGGCTGCGGTCCTGGCGCAACTGCTGCTGGATGTCGGGGCGGTCGCCGAGGATCCGCAGTGCGGCGCCCAGCAGTTTCGCGGTGGTCTCCTGGCCGGCGGCGAACAGGAACGTGGCGGTGCGGACGACGTCGATGACCTCCGGGGTGGAGCCGTCCGGGTATTTCGCGGTCGCGATGGAGGTGAGCACGTCGTCGCGGGGTGATTCGCGACGCTCCTCGATGTAGCGGGCGAACTTCTCGTCGGCCCACGCCAGCGGGTTCTCGGCGATCACTTCGTGGTCGAGGCTGCCGATGTTCGTTCCGGGCCGCTCGGCACCAAACGCCTCGCGGAACTCGTTGTGGTCGGACTCGGGAACGCCGAGCAGGTCGGCGACCACCAGAAGCGAGAACGGTTTGGCGTAGGCGGCCAGGAACTCACACTTGCCGTCGGTGATGAACTCATCGATGTGGCGGTCGGCGAGCCGCCACATGAAGTCCTCGTTCTCCTTGAGCCGCTTGGGGGTCAGCAGTCGGGCGAGGATGGAGCGCGCATCGGTGTGCTGCGGCGCATCCATCGTGACCATGTGCTCGTACATCGGAATCTCGGTGCGGTGCTGCTCGATCAACGAGGAGATGTCGTCGCCCTCGGCCTGAAACGGCAACGGCGTGAACGGGCCCATCACCGCGACGCACGACGAGTAGTTCTCACTGTCCCGGTAGACGGTGTTGGCCGCTTCCCAGCCGGTGACGGCCAATACGCCGTTGTTGATCGGACAACACACCGGATCCTTCGCACGAACGTGGTCGTAGTACGGGTGAGGGTCCGGCACCAGCGAAGGATCGGTGAAGTAGTCGACGGAGTCGAAATCAGTGGTCATGTGAAGCGCTTCCTCCAGGAACCCAGGGTTTATGCCGACGCACGCATGCGAGAAACGAAATATGCTGAGCACCTGCTTAGCATGGCGGTAGAGTCATGGTCAAGAGAACACGGCCCGGCGGCGTCTAACATCTGCGTGTCGGAGCCGAAATGACGAAGTGGGGGAGTGCGATGGCATCGGCGCGAAGAATCGGGGCGCCGGAAGCGAAGAACCGCGGCGTGCTGATCGACGCGGCCGAACAACTGCTGCTCGAAGAGGGATACGCCGCGGTGACCTCTCGCCGGGTCGCCGAGAAAGCGGGCCTCAAACCGCAACTCGTGCACTACTACTTCCGCACGATGGAAGACCTGTTTCTTGCGGTCTTCCGCCGCATGGCCGAGGCGGGGTTCACCGTGTTGTCGAACGCCCTGGCGTCGCCGAAGCCACTGTGGGCGCTGTGGCGGTTCAGCACCCGGCCGGAGGCCACCCGGCTGACGATGGAATTCATGGGGTTGGCCAACCACCGCAAGGCGTTGCGCGCCGAGATCGTCTACTACGCCGAACGTTTCCGCGAAGAGCAGAACAAGGCGATCGCCGCCGCTCTCGCGCGCTACGGCGTCGAGACCGCCGACGTGCCCCCGGTGGTCTGGACCATGTTCGCGACCAGCGTGTCGCAGGCCCTGGTGGTGGAGCAAGCGCTCGGCATGTCGACCGGGCACATGGAGATTCTGGAGTTCTGCGAGCAGTGGCTTCGTCGCCTCGAGGGCGAACCTCCCGAGGTCGACGGCGACGGTCACCAGTTACGGATCGAGCAGAGCGCGCCCTTGGGTCCGGCATCGGTGGACACGACGACGCCGTCCACGGCGAGCACGCAGTGAATGTTCGGCTTATCAGATGACGGGCCGCTGGTCGCGGTGACCATCGCCCACTCGTTGGGGTTGGCCAGCATGACGTCGAGCACCCACTGTTGGTCGGGGCCGACATGGGCTTCGACCTTGGGGCTGAACACGTACGGATTGTGACTGTAGTCCGCCCAATTCGGCGGATCGGTGTCGCGGTAGTAGATCGCGACGTTGAACGGTTGCTCGGCGAACACCGTGTACTTGACGTTGTGCAGCGCAGGCGGCGGTGGCGCCGGCTGCGCATGTGAGGTGGCGGCGGCGGCCAGCACCCCGGCGCCCGCCACGAGCACCGCCGACAGGAGCGACACCAGCCGACGTCGGGCACTGACGAGATCTACCGGCGCGAACATCATTTCCGAATCCTAAATCTATAGTTTCGGGAAAAGGCCCGAATCGCCTTGTGCATCAGAGGGTCAGAATCGTCGCCGATGCGGTGCCCGGTGCGCCGTAGACCTGTGCCAGCCCCACCCGCGGAGTACCCGGCACCTGACGTTCGCCGGCTTCTCCGCGCAGCTGACGCACCAGTTCATGGACCTGTCGAAGCCCCGAGGCGCCGATCGGCTCACCGTTGGCGATCAGCCCGCCGTCGGTGTTGACGGGCATCGACCCGCCGATTTCGGTGGCGCCGTCGGCCAACAACTTCTCCTGTTCACCGTCGGCGCACAGGCCCGTCTCGGCCATGTGGATCACCTCGGCGCCGGCGTCAGTGTCCTGCAACTGCGCGATGTCGACGTCTTCGGGGCCGATGCCCGCGGCCTCGTAGGCGGCCCTGGCCGCATACACCGTGGGCGAGGGATCCTCGTCGAGCGGCGCCGACGTCGCGTGCACTTCATAGGCACCGAACGTGCGCGTCCGAATCTCGCTGGCGCGCACGTAAACCGGCTTATCGGTGAAGTGGTGCGCGATATCGCCGCGGCACATGATCACGGCTGCGGCCCCTTCGTCGGGCGCACAGAACATGTACTGGGTCAGGGGATAGTTCAGCACCGCCGAGTTCAGGATCTCCTCTTCGGAGATCGGCTTGCGGCGGAACGCATTCGGGTTGCGCTCCCCGTTGCGGAAGTTCTTGGCGGCCACCTTGGCCAGCGTGGCCTGGCTGATGTTGTGGTCGTGGATGTACTTGTTGGCCTTCATGCCGAAGAACTTGGTGGTGACGAACTGTCCGTTCTCGGCGTACCACTGCGGCAGCGCCAGCTTGGCCGGATCGTCGGTGAACGCGCCGCGCGGGTGCTTGTCCAGGCCGATCGCGATACCGATGTCGTACTTGCCCAACCGGATCGTGTCGGCGGTCTGCTGGATCGCGCTGGCCGCTGTCGCGCACGCGTTGAACACATTTGTGAACGTGATGCCGGTCAGCCCGACCAGGCGGGTGACGGCGTCGGGGTTGGACACCTCGTAGCTGCCGCCGAAGCCGAATTGGATGTCCTTCCACTCCACGCCCGCGTCGGCGAGCGCGGCGTGGATGGCGTCGGCGCCCATCTCCATCGCCGTCTTGTCGAATCGGCCGAAGGGGTGCAGGCCCACGCCGATGATCGCGACTGTGTTTGTGGCGTTGCCCATGCGGTTGGTCCTTTCTAGACCGGCTTGAACGCGAACGTGACGACCTCGTTGCCGTCGTCGTCGGTGGTGAACGGCACCATGGTCAGCTCGACGTCCATGCCGAACTGGAGTTTGGCGGGGTCGTTCTCAGTGAGCCGACCCTCGACGCGGATCAGGTCGTCGAGTTGGACCAGGCCCACGCCGAACGGCACGAAGTCCTTACCGCCTGCGCCCTTGTAGGGCGGGCCGGGCGGGAAGCCCTGCGTCGTCCACGCCACCAGCGTGCCGCGACGCGGCAGCTTGACCTGCGACATGTCGGCCGCACTGCATCTGGGGCAGCGCTGCTGCACCGGGAAGGCGGTGGCCCCGCAGGCGCCGCAACTGCTTCCGATCAGTTGGGGGTTCTCGTCGGGCCAGGTGGAGATTTCGGGCGCGAGCGCAATTTGGGTCGACACGTGGTTGACCATAATTGGAAATGACGTTCTCGTCTAGAGAGAACAGGTGCTAGCCTTCGGCCGTGTACGCCGACAAAGCTGAGATCGCCGAGGTGCTGATTCGCTACGCGACCGGTATCGACTTCAAAGACTGGGCGCTGTTCCGTACCTGCTGGACCGACGAGGTCGACATCGACTACGGCGACCTCGGCACGTTCACCGATGCCGACCGGTTCACCGAGTTGATGAAGCAGGTGCACGACGGCATGGGCCAGACGTATCACCGGATCTCCAACATCGTCGTCGACCTCGACGGCGACCGGGCCACCGCGCGGTCCTATGTGCGCGCGGTGCTCATGGCGGTGCCCGGTGACGCCAACAGCTGGATCGACGCCCTCGGCCACTACGACGACGAGCTCACCCGCACCGCCGACGGCTGGCGCATCAACAAGCGAACCACCAACATCGCGCGGGTGATGAGCGCGGCCGGCACCGCGCCGTGACCGACGCACCCTTTTGCAACAAGTACGGGCCATGGGCACTGATCGCCGGTGCATCCGAGGGTATCGGCGAGAACAACCGAGCGACGGCATCGCAGGTGTGGACGGTCGATCGCCGCACGCTCGCCGAGATGATCAGCGCGGCGTGCACTGACTTCGTTGTCAAGAGGGCACGCTGACGTGACGATCGTGCCCGGCCCCGTCCGCCAGATTGGTTATGTCGTCAGCGATCTCGACAGGGCGTTGACAGGCTGGCTAGAGCTTGGTGTCGGCCCGTGGTTCGTGATGCGCGGGCTGACGCTCACTGCGAGCTATCGCGGCGAACCGTGTCAGATCACGCAGTCGTTGGCGTTGTCCAACAGCGGCGAGTTGCAGGTCGAGCTCATCCAGCAAGAAGACCAGACGCCGAGTGTGTTCACTGAGTTCTTGGCAGCGCGCGGTGAAGGGTTTCACCAGCTCGCTTACTGGGCAGTCGATTTCGACGCCACCATGGAGGCGGTGTCGGCGGCGGGCTGGCCGGTGGTGTGGTCGGGCGGCGAGGACGTCGGCACCCGGTTCGCTTACGTCGAACCGCCGAACCGCCCGGCGGCCGTCATCGAGATCATGGAGCTGACCGAGATCACCACCGGCATGGCGCAGTTCGTCAGCGACGCCGCCGCGGCCTGGGACGGCGGCGACCCGATCCGCACCCTCGGCGGCTGAGGTCATGTCGCCGAGATAGCAGCAGCGGCTACTTGTCGCGCTACTTCGCGCGCATGTCGTCGACAGCCGCCCAGTGCTCGTCGGCGACCCACAACCGCGCGAACGCGGTGACCGCCTCGGTGGTCGAGACGCCGCGCATCACGCGCTTGACCTGGCCGGCGGGACGGGTGGCCAACTGCCGGGCGATCGTTCGCCACGCCTCCTCGAACGACTCGCGGGGCAGTACGCGGTCGATGAGCCCGACGCGTTCGGCGTCGGCGGCCTCGAGGATGGTGCCGGTACCCGCCAATAGCAGCGCCTTGCTGTAGCCGACCAGCGCGGTCAGCCGCTCGGCGCCGCCCCACGCGGGCATGATCGCCAACGCGACCTGGTTGAAGCCGATCTTGATGTCGGCGGCGGCAAGCCGGATATCGGCAGCCACCGCGAACTCGGCGCCGCCGCCGAGCGCATGCCCGTTCAGCACGGCGACGGTGGGCGCGGGGAAGGCCGCGATCCGATCGCACACCGAGCGCATCCGCCAGGCCATCGCGGCGGCGTCCTCCTCGGTGCGGATGGCCGCCAGTTGTTTGAGGTCACCGCCGGATACGAACGCCCGATCGCCTGCACCCTTGAGGACCAAGGCGCCGGCACCCTCGGCTCCGTCGAGCGCCTTGTCCAACTGCTCCATGGTTTGCGGCGCGATTGCGTTGCGCGCCTCCGGACGGTCGATCGTGATGACCGCCAACGCGCCGTCCCACTCGAGCTCGACCATCAACCATTCTCCATGTGCGGTATTGGCATTCTCAGAATTGGAGAATAGCATCGCCTCCGATGGCCCGGTGGCGCGAAGAACACCCGAAGAGCAGAGGTCGATGCGAAACATCCCCGTCGAGCTGACGACGCGCTATGAGCAACAGGGGTGGTGGACCCCGGACACGCTCGGCGATCTGCTGGCACGCAACCTGGCGGCTCATCCCGGCACCGGCTTCTGCGTGCACTCCGATATCCGGCCGTTCGCAGGCACATTCGCCGATGTGGAGCTCGCTGCCCGTCGGTTGGCCGCCGGTTTGCGCGCCAGAGGCGTCAGACCCGGCGACGTGGTCGCCATGCAACTGCCGAATTGGATGGAAGCCGCCGTCACGTTCTGGGCGTCGACGTTCCTCGGCGCGGTCGTGGTGCCGATCGTGCACTTCTACGGCCGCAACGAGTTGAGCCACATCCTGTCCGCCTCGCGGCCCAAGGTGTTCGTCACCGCCGAGGAGTTCGGCCGGATGCGGTTCGCGCCCGACCTGTGCACTGACATCCCGGTCATCGGTCTGGTGGGCGAGAACTTCGACGATCTGCTGGCCGACGAGCCGATGCCCGGCACAGTGCCGGCCGACCCGGCCGGCCCGGCGCTGATCGCCTTTACCTCGGGCACCACCAGCAAGCCCAAAGGCGTCATCCACAGCCACCAGACCCTGGGCTTCGAGACGCGCCAGCTGCTGGAGAACTACCCGAAAGACCGCGGCAGGCAGCTGACGGCCACACCGGTCGGCCACTTCATCGGCATGGTCGGCGCGTTTCTCATCCCGGTCCTCGAGGGCGCGCCGATCGATCTGTGCGACGTATGGGATCCGGGCAAGGTACTCAAACTCATGGAAACCGAGGGGGTGTCGATCGGCGGCGGCCCACCATATTTCGTCACCAGCCTGCTCGACCACCCGGACTGCACCGACGCGCACCGCGCGCGGTTCACCACCGTCGGTCTCGGCGGGTCTACGGTGCCTGCGGCGGTGACGCGCCGACTCGCCGACATGGGCATGTTCGTGTTCCGGTCCTATGGCAGCACCGAGCATCCGTCGATCACCGGATCGCGGCCGTCGGCACCCAAGGACAAGCGGCTCTACACCGACGGCAACGCGCGTCCCGGTGTGGAGATCCGGCTCACCGACGAAGGCGAAATCCTTTCCCGCGGACCGGATCTGTGCCTGGGCTACACCGACGACGAACTCACCAAGCGTGCGTTCGACGACGACGGCTGGTACCACACCGGTGACATCGGCGTGCTCGACGAGGACGGCTACCTGACCATCACCGACCGCAAGGCCGACGTCATCATCCGCGGCGGCGAGAACATCTCGGCCCTCGAGGTCGAGGAGGTGCTGCTGGCCATGCCCAGCGTTGCCGAGGCCGTGGTGGTTGCCGCACCCGATGCGCGGTTGGGGGAGCGCACCGCCGCCGTGTTGCGCATCCGCGACGGTCACCGGATGCCGACGCTCGACGAAGTCCGCACGCACTTCAGGCAGGCGGGCGTCACGATCCAGAAGTGGCCCGAGGAACTGCACCGCATCCCCGAGGGGGAGGATTTTCCGCGCACCGCGAGCGGCAAGGTGCAGAAGTTCTTGGTCCGTCAGCGCGTGCACGAGGCCGACACTCCTGCGCTCGCGAGGCGTACACCAGGGTCGTGATGTGAGGTTGACCCACGGCCCTGGGGTAACTCTCGCGAACTGAACGGGCGCGCCCGACGCACACATGGACGTTGCAAACCGA
Source organism: Mycolicibacterium sp. XJ2546 (assembly GCF_053483195.1). Classification (NCBI taxonomy): domain Bacteria; kingdom Bacillati; phylum Actinomycetota; class Actinomycetes; order Mycobacteriales; family Mycobacteriaceae; genus Mycobacterium; species Mycolicibacterium sp. XJ2546. Next base: position 16,575 of record NZ_JBEFRW010000020.1, read on the forward strand.
ACGCTTATGAGAATAGGATTCTCGTAAGAAGAAAAGGAGTGTTCCGTGGGACAACTTTCGCACCGGGTCGACATCCCGTTTCCGCTGTTCGATGCGGACAACCATCTCTACGAACCGCCGGAGGCGATGACCAAGTACTTGCCGAAGGAGTACAAGGACGTCGTCCAGTACGTCGAGGTCAACGGCCGCACCAAGATCGCGATCAAGGGTCAGATCAGCAACTACATCCCCAACCCGACGTTCTCTCACGTCGCCAAGCCGGGCGCGTGGGAGGAGTACTTCAAGTTCGGCAATCCGGACGGTAAGAGCAAGCGTGAACTGTTCGGCGAGCCGATGCGGTCCATCCCGGCGTTCTTCGAACCTGGCCCGCGCCTGGAGCTGATGAATGAGCTCGGCATCGACCGCTCGCTGATGTTTCCGACGCTGGCCAGCCTGATCGAGGAGCGGCTGCGCGACGACCCCGTCGCCATCCACGTCATCATCCACTCGCTGAACCAATGGCTCGACGAGGTGTGGGGCTTTAACTACCAGAACCGCATCTTCACCACCCCGGTGATCACCCTGCCGATCGTCGAGAAGGCGATCGAGGAGCTGGAGTGGTGCGTCAAGCGCGGTGCCCGCGCCATCCTGATCCGCCCCGCTCCGGTGCCCGGTTTCCGCGGACCGCGTTCGTTCGCGCTGCCCGAGTTCGACCCGTTCTGGGAGCGCTGCGTCGAGTACGACGTGTTCATCGGCATGCACTCCTCGGACAGCGGCTACTCGCGCTACACCTCCGAGTGGGATGGCGAGGCCCAGGAGATGCTGCCGTTCCAGACCAACGCCATGTCCATCCTCAACGAGTGGCGCCCCATCCAGGATGCGGTGGCGTCGTGGGTGATTCACGGCGCGCTGTTCCGGCACCCCAAGCTGAAGGTGGGGATCGTCGAGGCGGGGTCGAAGTGGATGTTCCCGCTGCTGGATTCGATGGCCGAGGTGTACAAGAAGGCGCCAGAGGCGTTCCCCGGCAACCCGATCGAGGAGATCAAGAACCGCATCCACGTCAGCCCCTTCTACGAGGAGGGCATCGACGACCTGATCAACCTGATCGGCGTCGAGCAGGTGCTGTACGGCTCGGACTGGCCGCATCCGGAAGGTCTGGCCGAACCCACTCACTACGTGACCGCGCTCGAGCATCTGTCGGTGGAGGATCAGGCCAAGATCATGGGCGGTAACCTCGGCCGCCTCGTCACCGTGTGACATACGAACGCTGGGAGACCATCAGTGAGATGGTCTTGAGCGCAGCGGACCGCTTCGGCGACGCGGAAGCGGTTGTCGACGGTCCGCTGCGCTTGTCCTACGTCGATCTGGTGCAACGGATCCTTTGTGCGGCAGGGGCATTCGCCGAAGCAGGCATCGGTAAAGGTGAGCCGGCGGCGATCTGGGCGCCTAACTCCGCGGAGTGGATCATCGCGGCCTTCGGCCTGCTGACCGCGGGCGGAGTGCTGGTTCCGGTCAACACCCGGTTCAAGTCGGAGGAAGCCGCCGACATCATCGGCCGCAGCGGCGCCAAAGTCGTTCTGGTGCAAGAAGACTTTCTCGGCCTGGACTACTCTGTGCCTATTTCGACGCCCGGCGGGCGACCGCCCGTGATCGACCTGAAATCCGATTTTCTGTCCAGCGGTAAACCTTTCGTGTGCGATGGCATCGACGGCACCGACATCTCCGACATCATCTTCACCTCCGGGACGACGGGCAGGCCCAAGGGCGCAAGGATGAACCACCGCCAGACTCTGCGAATGTACGAGGAGTGGGCGACGCTCGCCGACCTGCGCGAGGGCGACCGCTACCTGATGATCAACCCGTACTTCCACACGTTCGGGCTCAAGGCCGGCCTGGTGGCGTCGTTCCTGCGTGGCGCGACGATGGTGCCGGTCGCGGCGTTCGACATCGACCGGGTCGTCGACCTCGTCGAGCGCGAACGGATCACCATGCTGCCCGGTCCGCCGACGCTGTATCACTCGCTGCTCGCCGTCGACGACAAGGACCGGCTCGCGACGTTACGGGCGGCCGTCACGGGGGCCGCCGATATTCCGGTGGAATTGGTTCGCCGGATCCACGACGAGCTTCCGTTCCAGACGCTGATGACGGGGTATGGCCTGACTGAGACCGGAAACGTCACGCTGTCGCGCCCTGGCGACTCGTTCGAGGACGTCGCCACCACCGCCGGGTTACCGTGCGAGGGCATCGAGGTGCGCGTCGCCGACGACGGCGAGGTGCTCGTGCGCGGCTACGGCGTCATGCAGGGCTACCTCGACGACCCCGTCGCGACCGCGGAAACGATCGACACCGACGGCTACCTGCACACCGGCGACCTCGGCGAGTTCACCGATTCCGGACGTCTGCGCATCGTCGGTCGCAAGAAGGACATGTTCATCGTCGGCGGCTTCAACGCCTATCCCGCCGAGATCGAGGGCTTTCTGCTGGAGCATCCCGGTGTCGTGCAGGCCGCGGTGATCGGGGTTCCCGATGAGCGGTTGGGCCAGGTGGGCAAGGCGTTCGTCGTGCGCAAGGATGGCACCGGCGCGGTGAGTGCCGAGGACCTGATCGCGTGGAGCCGCGAAAGAATGGCGGGCTTCAAGGTGCCGCGATATGTAGAGTTCCTCGACGAACTGCCGATGAACGCCACCGGCAAGGTGATGAAGGACCGCCTTCAGGACAACAGCGGCTGAGCGCAAGCACAGCCCGTAAATAGCATTTCCGCAGGAAGACCCGTCTTGGTCGGGCTCTGTGGAGGGGGTATCGTCGCGGCGATACTCAGAACCGGATAACCGCATTCTCAGCAGTGGTGCGCCAAAGAACGAGGAGGTCGCCGTGCCGTCATTGAGACGCCGAAAGCCGGCGGGCGACACTGATGGTGTCGAGGAGCCGACGACCCCCGAGGGCGGATCGGAGACGGCCGAGGCGCTGACGCTGGCCGAGGAGGCAGAGGCGCAGGCGGCTGAGGCGGAGGCCGCCGCCGAGGCGGCGCGCGCCAGGGCACGGGCGATCCGGATGCGCCAGGAAGCCGAGGAGGCCAAAGCCGCCGAAGAGGCAAAGGCCGCCGAAGAGGCGAAGGCCGCCGAAGAGGCCGAAGCCGAAAAAACCGACTCCGACGAGGAGCCCGCTGAGGCCACCGTCGACGCCGCACCCGACGAACCCGGGGAAGCGCGAGCGCAGCCCGCCCGATCGCCTCGCCGCTGGGGCCGCATCCTCAAAGCGGTCGCGATGTCGTTGGCCATTCTCTGCACGGGTGCGCTGCTGGCCGCCAGCGGCTACATGGTGTGGCAGCACCGCGAGGCCAGCGACGTCCAGAAGTTGGAGGCGGAATACGCCGCAGCGGGCCGGCAGAGCGTTGTGACGTTGATGTCGCTGGACTTTAACAACGCCGAAGCCGACGTGCAGCGCATCATCGACAACTCGACCGGCCAATTCCGGACGGACTTCGAGGCCCAGGCGAAGGATTTCGTTCAGGTGGCCCAGGACTCGAAGGTGGTCACCGATGTCACGGTGAACTCGACCGCGGTTGAGACGATGAGCCAGGACTCGGCTGTGGTGCTGGTTGCCGCCACGTCGCGGGTGACCAACGCCGCAGGCGCCGAACAGGAGCCACGCGCGTGGCGGTTGTCGGTCGACCTGCAGCGGGACGGCGACCAAATCAAGATGTCGAAAGTCGAGTTCGTACCGTGACCGTGGATGAGACCAGCGAGGCCGTCGAGCTCACCGCGCCGACAAACGAGACCGCCGAGGACGCCGATGAGACCAGCGCGGACGCGAAGGTCGCCGAGCCCGGCCCGTTCCGGCGCTCGATGCGCGCCGTGCGACGCCATCTCGGCGTCATCCTCGTCGCCATCGCGCTCGTCGCGTCAGCGGGCGCGGCCGCGGGGATCTACTTCACCTTGTACCGGCCCATGCAGCAGACCGACGATGCGGCCGCCAACGTCGTGTTGGAGGCCGCCAAGAACGGCACTGTCGCGATGCTGTCGTACTCGCCGGATAGCCTTGACGAGGATTTCGCGGCGGCGAAGTCGAATCTGACCGGTGAGTTCCTTTCGTACTACACGCAGTTCACCGACCAAATCGTCAGGCCGGCCGCCATGGAGAAGAACGTCAAGACGTCGGCGGCGGTGGTTCGAGCGGCGGTCGCCGAAATGCAGCCGGATTCCGCTGAAGTGCTGGTGTTCGTCAACCAGGTGACGACCAGCAAGGAGAACCCCGACGGCGCGTTCGCCGCCAGCAGCGTCAAGGTCGGCATGGAAAAGATCGACGGGCGCTGGCTGATCGCGCAGTTCGACCCGGTCTAGGGGCACGGCGGCGGTGAAGCTTTCGGCGATTGTGCCGCTGCCGGATTCGGTCGCACAGAACGCCGCGTCCGCCTTCCTGCCGCTGGCCGGGCAGCCGCCCCTGGTGCGGATCGTGGCTGCCATGCTCGGCGCGGTCGCCGAACCGGCCCGGGTTGTGGTGGCGGCGGCCGAACCACTGGTCACTGACGTGCACGCCGCGCTTGCCGACAGCGGGCTTTCTGCGGTGGCAGTCGCCGCGGCCGGCGCGTCCGGCACCCGGGCGCAGTGTCTGAGCGCAGGGTTGGAATACCTTCAGGAGCATAAGCTTTCGACGACGCATGTGCTGGTCGGCGATATCCGGCAACCGCTGGTGTCGCCGGAGGTGCGCGACCGGGTGATCGCTGGCTTGGCAGACGGTGTCGTGGTGCCGACCCTGCCGGTCACCGACAGCGTCAAGGCCGTCGACGCAAGCGGTTCAGTGATCACCACGGTGGATCGGTCAACGCTGGCGGCCGCGCAATACCCGCGCGGCTTCGCCGTCGAGCAACTGGCTCAGCTACTCATCGGCCGCACAGCCGAGCACTTCGATGAGATCGAGGAGGCCGGCCGCGCCGGCGTGCCAATCACCGTCGTCGCCGGTGACCCCGACGGCTTCCGCGCTGCCCTGCCCGCCGACGCGGCGTTCTTCGAGGCCATCATCGCGGGCCGGCGACAGGATTCGGGCTGACCGGGCCTGCGAGAAGGCGTCCGGCGACAGCGATATCGCGGGCGTAGGTCACCTTGATGTTGCGTTGTTCGCCGGTGAAGGTGCGCACTTCCAGGTCGGTGAACGCCTCGATGCACGACGACGTGTCGGTGCCTTCGAACCGCTGGCCGTCGGCAGCACGATAAGCGTGCAGCAGGGCAGCGGCCCGAAACGCCTGCGGCGTCTGGACCCGGACCAGCGTCTGGGTGCGGCGTGACACCTCGAGACGGCCGGCGGCGCTCACCGCGTCCGGCAGGGGCAGCGCCGGGACCGCGCCGCCGAACTCGCGGGCGACCGACACCGCGGTGACGAACATGTCGAGGCCTGCGACCGGACGGGCGGCGTCATGGATCAGCACCACGTCGATCGCTCCGGATTCGATGTCGGCGGCCAGGTAACGCAACACGTTGAACTCCGACGCGTGTCGGCTTGCCCCACCCTCGACGAACTCCACTGCGGCATTGGGTAGTTCATCCGTCACCGTGTGCTCGGCGAGGTCGCGTTCACCCTGCCGGTACACCAGCACAATCCGTGCAATGTCGGCTACGCGTGTCAGGGTGTCCAACGACCAGGCCACCATGGCGCGATCGGCCACCTGCAGGTAGGCCTTGTTGCCGTCGGCGCCGACCCGCGAACCCAGGCCAGCGGCCAGCACCACCGCAACGGCATAGGGCTCCGATGACGCACACATCCTCGTATCTTGGCACCGCGGTGCCTCAGTCTTCTGCGTGGCGGTCGTGATCCCACTGTTCGAGCCGGACCTGCAGGTCGTACAGGCCGATCGCGACCAGCGGCACGCCGAGCGCGACGCTGACCATCAGCGCGGCGCTCACCGTTCCCTCGGATCGCCGGAGTGGATTTGGCGTCGAATCACCGGGCGGCCGGTGTGCACCGAGCGGATGGTGTTGCGCAGATGGTGTGACGTCGGCTTTTCGGCGCCGTGACCCAGCGTCTCGACGACGCTCATCCGCCACACGGCCGACCGCAGGCTCGCGACAGCCTTGCGGGTCTGCGTGTGCGGCCACAGCGTGGCGCGGACCCACAGCCGGTGCATCGGCCGGCGTTTCAACGCCAGCAGCGCGACGAGCCGTTGACAAGCCGGCGGCAGGTCCACAGTGCGGTCGGCGGTTTGCACGGCGAACCCACCGAGCAGGTGCAGTGCGTACTGGTCCACGTTCTGATCGTGAAACCGGTGGCTGGCGCGCACACGCGTAGTCCGCTACGCGTCTTTCGGCATGAGCCCTCGCTCGGTCACTTGGTTAGCACGTTTTAGTGGGCGAACGCCCGGGAACCCGATAGGCGGTCATTGGACGTAACACCAAGATGAGTAGTGCAGCGAGGAGGTCCATCATGCCGAAGACGACGAAGAGCGGAAGCGCTCGCAAGAGCGAGTTGCCGAGCACGCTGAAGAAGTCGGACGCCAAAGCGCAGCGCACCTTCGCCAAGGCGCACGACGCGGCGGTAAAGGAGTACGGCGAAGGTCAACGCGCCCACCGGGTCGCCTACAGCGCGCTCAAGCACAGCTACGAAAAGGTCGGCGACCACTGGGAACCGAAGTCCAAGAAGGGGCCGTCGGACCAGCGGGCGCGCAGTGGCGGACCCAACGCCAAGGGGAAGACCGCTGAGGGTGTGGATGCCAATGCATCTAAGAAGCACCTCGTGGATGTCGCGCGGCGCCTGGACATTTCGGGCCGCTCCAACATGAACAAGGACGAATTGGTCTCGGCCATCAAGAAGGCCAATCGGCGCTCGACGTCGCGCAACCGCTAGTCGCGGTCGGGCGGGTTCACGTCCAGCGTCTCGAGAAGCAGTCGTTGCCGCATCAGTTCGGGTGCGGCGCCTTGGAGTCCCATCAGGCGGCGGGCCTTACGCCGGGTGATCAGGATGCCGACGACGGCCATCACCCAGATCGCGTATTGGACGGTCCATGCGAGCCGGAACGATTCGAACGAGAAGCCCCCGGCAGCATCGAGGATGAGGCCCATCGTCTGCATCACCAACAGCGAGGCGGCGAACCCGCCCATGTTGACCATCCCCTGCGCGGTGCCCAAGGTGGCGCTCGGGTTGAACGTTCGCGCGAAGTCGAAGCCGACCATCGAACCCGGTCCGCCGACCGAGATCACGACCACCAACGTGATCAGCAACCATAGGGGTGCCCGGTCGGGCAGGGCCAGCACAATCGACCAGATCAGCGCGTTGCTGGCGATGATCACCAGCACCAGCCGGGAGCGCCGGTGGGGGTGCCGGCCGGTGAAGATCCCGATCGCGATCCCCGACCAGATGGCGGCGGCAACCGAGATCGTCAACAAAGCCCCCGCGGTGCCGGCAGAGACACCCTGGCCGACCGTGAGGTAGGGGACGCCCCACATCAGCGCGAAAACCGTCACCGAGAACTGCGTGCCCATATGGGTGAAGAAACCCAACCGGGTGCCCGGCCGTAACCACACGGTTTTCACGCTCGCCAGGGTTTCGACCACTGAGGCCGTCTCGACCTTGACGACGTTGCCGTGCGGGGTGTTCTTCACGAGCAGCAGCGTCAAGATGATCGACACCACGCCCAGCGCCGCCACCGAGGCGTAGGCCGTGGTCCACCCCTGTGCCTTGAGCAGCGCGAAGAACGGCACGGCGGAGAGCACTTGGCCCAGTTGCCCGCAGATGCCGGTCAGCTGGGTCACCAACGGGACCTGGCGCGGTTTGAACCAGTGAGGTACCAGCCGCAGCACCGAGATGAACGTGACGGCATCACCGAGACCGAGCACCGCCCGCGCCGCGATGGCGGCAGGCAGCGACTCGGTGAACGCCAGCGCGAACTGGCCTGAGGCCATCAGCGTGGCGCCCGCGATGATCAGGGTCTTGGAGCCGAAGCGGTCCAGCAGCACGCCGGCAGGGACCTGGGCACAGGCGTAGACGACCACCTGCAAGACGACGAACGTGGACAGTACGCTCGGGCTGGCCTGAAAACGGTTAACGGCTTCCAGGCCGGAAACACCCAACGTCGTGCGGTCCAGCACGGCGATGATGTATGCGAACAGTCCGGTGGCCCAGACGATCCAGGGACGCACAACGAACCTCGCTGACCCATCGGTGTGATGTCTGCCCGGACCATCGTTGCGTAACGCCGCCTGTCCGCGCCAATCGCGCGGTGCGGAGCTCAGTTTCCCGGCCCGCCGCGAGGTATTTCGAAGTTGGCTGAAAGTTGAGCACCTGCACAGTGCGCAACCCATGGTGACGGCTAATTAATACTGCTATCTGCTCTGCAAACAACAGCTAGCAAAGAAGTCTGAGGTATGGCTGACTTCGCTCGCAGCTACCTAATCGCGGTTACAGTGGTCGCATGATTCGTGGTGGTGTCGAATCGGTGTGCACCCCGCGCGCGGCGGGGAGCGTACGGGTTGGCTGAGTACCGACTCGAAGAGCTTGCACGGATTTCAGGCGTCAGCGCCCGCAACATCCGCGCCTACCGCGAACGCGGCTTGCTCGATCCGCCGCGCCGAGTGGGACGATCGGCGTTCTACGACGACTACCACCTGTCGCAGTTGCGCACGATCAACCAGCTGCATCGTCGCGGTTACAACTCAGCGCACATCGCCGAATTCTTCACGAGCATGCGCCAAGGTGCGGATCTGGCCGACATCCTGGGCATTCAACGTGCCGTGCTCGGCCCGCCCGCCGCCGCCGCTGCCGATGAAGGCCGGTCCGACACGCCGGCCGGCATCGACATCGATCCCGACGGCGACGAGGCGCGGCGGCTGGTCGAATACGGACTGGCCCAGCTCATCGACGGCGCCGTCGTGCTCACCGATCTCACCATCGGCGACGTGATCGCCGGCAGCTCCGATCACCTTCCCTACGTTCGTGCGCTGCTGCGGATTTACGAAACGGCACGGCCCGCGATCGCCGGTATGGCAGACGAACTTGCCGCGGTGCTCGAGGAATGCGTGGCCGACCGGTTCGGCACCGAGACACCGGAGCCTCAGGAGATGAGCAGGGTGGTGCGGGATTACCGCGATATGTGGCGCCGGGTGGTGGCCAGTGAGCTGGACAAGGCGCTGCGACAACAGCAGAAGCCTCCCGCGTAGCAGGTCGCGAACTCCTACGAGCACGGCAAACAGGGCGCCGGGCGTTGCAGGGGGAGGTGCCGGCGCGGACATCAACCTCGTGCTCGAACCACCCGAGGGGCAAGGGGAACAAAACCTTACCGAAGAGTAAGTAACTCCAGCAAACGATCTTCGGTGGCTGGCGTGACGAAGTGGGCAATTCCGGTCATGCTGTCGGCTTCGGCGGCTCCGATCCCACTGGTCGAGCGGGGTGGAAATTCTTAGATAACGATTCGATAACAATACTGCCTTGATCAGGGGAATTGTCCTTACTCCACCGTAACCACCTACATGCAGGACGTTTGTCCCAGAAGCCTTCGGCCCGCGCAGAACCGCGCGTTACCGAAGTCACGGTTACTAAAGCGTAGAACTCGCCAGTAACCATTTCAGCGGCCAAAATTGCCACGTTCTTATGACACTCTTAGTACGGCTGGACAGGTCCGCGCGTACGGTCGCGGATTCGTCTGGCCAACAGACCCAGACCAGTCGGGATTCAACGCCGAATCGCAGAGCTGCGCCGACGCGCGACAGCCGCCGAAACACCCCGGCCGACGGCCACACACGACGAGCACTAACGCGGGACCGAGGAGACGACAAGACGTGACGATCAACGAGCAACGCGGGGCGCCCACCGACAGCAAGACGCAGGGCGCAGCCGTCCTTGCCGGTACGCACGCCCTCGTTGATCGGCTCAACGCCGGCGAACCCTATGCCGTGGCGTTCGGCGGTCAGGGCGGCTCCTGGCTGGAGAATCTCGAAGAGCTCGTCAGCTCGGCCGGTATCGAGTCCGAGCTGAGCGAGGTGGTCGGGGAGGCCGAGCTGCTGCTCGAACCGGTGGCCCGGGAGCTGGTCGTGGTGCGTCCCATCGGTTTCGAACCCATGAAGTGGGTGCGGGCGTTGGCCGCCGAAGAGCCGCTGCCCACCAACAAGCAGCTGATCACCGCCGCGATCTCGGGCCCCGGCATCCTGCTGACCCAGATGGCCGCCATTCGCGCGCTGACCCGTCAGGGTTTGGATCTGCACGGCAGCCCTCCGGTGGCGATGGCCGGGCACTCCCAGGGCCTGATGGCCTGTGAGTCGCTACGTGCCAACGGCGCCAGGGACGCCGAACTGTTGGCGCTGCTGCAGCTGATCGGCGCTGCGGGCTCGCTGATCTCGCGGCGCCGCGGCATGGTCGGCCGCGGGGACAAGTCGCCGATGGTGTCGGTGACCAACGTCGATCCCGACCGAATCGCCGAACTGCTCGAGGAGTTCTCCCAAGACGTTCGCACGGTGCTGCCGCCGGTGCTCTCCATCCGCAACGGCAGACGCTCGGTCGTCATCACCGGCACGCCAGAACAACTCGGCCGCTTCGAGCTGTACTGCGCGAAGATCACCGAGAAGGAAGAAGCCGAACGCAAGAGCAAGGTCCGCGGCGGCGCCGTGTTCTCACCGGTGTTCCACGGCGTGCAGGTCGAGGTGGGCTTCCACACGCCGCGGCTGGCCGACGGTGTCGAGCTCGTCGACCGCTGGGCCGCCAAGTGCGGAATTGACACCGAGTTGGCCCACGAGATGACCGAGTCGATCTTCGTGCGGCCCATCGACTGGGTGGCCGAAGTCGAGCGCCTGCACGACGCGGGGGCGAAGTGGATCGTCGACCTCGGCCCGAGCGACACCGCGACACGGGTGACCGCGCCGATCGTGCGGGGGCTCGGCATCGGTCTGGTGCCTGCGGCCACCCGGGTCGGTCAGCGCAACCTGTTCACCGTCGGCGCCGAACCCGAAGTGCCGCCGGCCTGGTCGAGCTTCGCGCCGAGCACCGTTTCGCTCCCCGACGGCTCGGTGAAGCTGTCGACGAAGTTCACCCGGTTGACCGGGCGCTCGCCCATCCTGCTCGCTGGCATGACGCCGACGACCGTCGACGCCAGAATCGTCGCCGCGGCCGCCAACGCCGGGCACTGGGCGGAGCTGGCCGGCGGCGGTCAGGTCACCGAGGAGATCTTCGAGGACCGCATCGCCGAGCTGACCGCCATGCTCGAGCCCGGCCGTGCCGTGCAGTTCAACTCCCTGTTTCTCGACCCGTACCTGTGGAAGCTGCAACTCGGCGGAAAGCGGTTGGTGCAGAGGGCTCGTCAGTCCGGTGCACCGATCGACGGTGTCGTCGTCAGCGCAGGTATCCCCGAACTCGCCGAAGCCGTCGAGCTGATCGACGAACTCAACAGCGTGGGCATCAGCCACGTGGTGTTCAAACCCGGCACCGTCGACCAGATCAAGTCGGTGATCAACATCGCCGCCGAGGTGCCCGGCAAGGACGTCATCGTGCACATCGAGGGCGGCCGCGCAGGCGGGCACCACTCGTGGGAAGACCTCGACGACCTGCTGCTGGACACCTACGCCGACCTGCGCAAGCGACCCAACATCACAGTCTGTGTCGGTGGTGGTATCGGCACCCCCGAGCGGGCCGCCGAATACTTGTCCGGGGACTGGGCCAAGGCCTACAACTTCCCGCCCATGCCCGTCGACGGCATCCTGGTCGGCACCGCGGCGATGGCGACGCTGGAGGCCACCACCTCTCCGGCGGTCAAGCAGATGCTCGTTGAGACGACCGGCACCGATCACTGGATCAGCGCCGGAAAAGCCCAGGGCGGCATGGCATCCTCGCGCAGCCAGCTCGGCGCCGACATTCACGAGATCGATAACGCGGCATCGCGCTGCGGCCGACTGCTCGACGAGGTCGCCGGTGACGCCGACGCAGTGGCGGCCCGACGCGACGAGCTGATCGCGGCGATGGCCGCCACCTGCAAGCCCTACTTCGGCGACGTTGGCGAGATGACCTATCTGCAGTGGCTTCAGCGCTACGTCGAGCTCACGGTCGGTGACGGCGACAGCACCGCCGACACTGCGGCACCGGGCAGCCCGTGGCTGGCCGACACCTGGCGCGACCGCTTCGCAGACATGCTGCACCGCGCCGAGGCCCGGTTGCATCCGCACGACTCCGGAACGATCGAAACGCTCTTCGATGATGCTGCGCTGCTGGAGGATCCGCAGCAGGCGATCGCCGCGCTGCTGGCGCACTACCCGGAGGCTGAGACGCTCAAGCTGCATCCCGCCGACGTGCCGTTCTTCATCACGCTGTGCAAGACCCCGGGTAAGCCGGTGAACTTCGTCCCCGTCATCGACAAGGACGTGCGGCGTTGGTGGCGCAGCGATTCGCTGTGGCAGGCGCACGACGCACGGTATGCGGCCGAGCAGGTGTGCATCATCCCGGGCACCCAGGCGGTGGCTGGCATCACCCGCGTCGACGAACCGGTGGGCGAACTGCTGGACCGCTTCGAGCAGGCCGCGATCGATCAGGCGCTCGCCACCGACGGTCACCCCGTACCGGTGGTGTCGCGCCGCTTCGCGCGCGCCGACATCAGCGGTCCGCTCGCGGTCGTGCTCGATTCGCCGGACGTGTTGTGGGCTGGGCGCACGGCGATCAACCCGGTGCACCGCATCGGCCCGCCCGAGGAGTGGCAGGTCAACGATGTACCCGGAAAGCCCAGCGCCACACACGCTTCCACGGGTGCGCGGCTCGAACTCGGCGCCGACGGCGTCACGCTGAGCGTTCCGCTCTCCGACATCTGGATCAACATCGGGTTCACGCTGCCGTCCTGCACGGTCAACGGTGGTATGCCGGTCGTGACCGTCGAGGACGCATCGGCGGCGATGCGTTCGGTTCTCGCGATCGCCGCGGGCGCGCGCACCCCCGATGCGCTGCCGCCGGTCGACGGCAACACCGCGACGGTGACTGTGGACTGGGACCCCGAACAGGTCGCCGACCACACCGGCGTCACCGCGACGTTCGGTGCGCCGTTGGCCCCGGGGCTCACGCTGGTGCCTGATGCGCTCGTGGGCCACTGCTGGCCTGCCGTGTTCGCGGTCATCGGCTCGGCCACCAGCGAGGACGGCTTCCCCGTCGTCGAAGGCCTGCTGAACCTCGTGCACCTCGACCACGCCGCGCACCTGCTCGCGCCGATGCCCAAGAACACGGCCGAATTAGCCGTCACCGCAACGGTTTCCGAGGCCTCAGACACCGAGTACGGGCGCGTCATCCCCGTCAGTGTCAGCATCGCCGACGGCGACGGCACCGTGCTGGCCCGACTGGAGGAGCGGTTCGCGATCCGCGGTCGCACCGGCGCGGCCGAACTCGCCGATCCACCGCGCGCCGGCGGCGCGATGACCGACAACGCGACTGACACGCCACGGCGCCGTCGTCGAGACGTCACCGTCGCCGCCCCGACCGACATGAGCGCGTTCGCGGTGGTCTCCGGTGACCACAACCCGATCCACACCGACCGGGCGGCGGCGTTGCTGGCCGGGCTGAAAACGCCGATCGTGCACGGGATGTGGCTCTCGGCGGCAGCCCAGCACGTGGTCACCGCCACCGACGGCAGGGCCACCCCGCCGGCCCGCCTGGTGGGCTGGACCTCACGCTTCTTGGGGATGGTGCTGCCCGGCGACGAGATCGAGTTCCGTGTCGACCGCGTCGGCATCGACCGTGGCGCCGAGGTGATCGAGGTCGCCGCACGTGTCGGCAACGAGCTGGTGATGTCGGCGACCGCTCAGCTGGCGGCGCCCAAGACCGTCTACGCCTTCCCCGGCCAGGGCATCCAGTCCAAGGGTATGGGCATGGAGGTGCGGGCACGTTCGAAGGCCGCCCGCAAGATCTGGGACAGTGCCGACAAATTCACCCGCGATGTCCTCGGCTTCTCGGTGCTTCATGTGGTGCGCGACAACCCGACCAGCCTGATCGCCTCCGGTGTGCACTACCACCATCCCGAGGGTGTGCTCTACCTGACCCAGTTCACCCAGGTCGCGATGGCGACCGTGGCCGCGGCCCAGGTCGCCGAGATGCGCGAGCAGGGCGCGTTCGTCGAAGGCGCGATCGCCTGTGGTCACTCGGTCGGTGAGTACACCGCGCTGGCGTGCGTCATCGGCGTGTACAAGCTCGAAGGCCTGCTGGAAGCGGTCTTTCACCGCGGCTCCAAGATGCACGACATCGTCCCGCGGGATGCGCAGGGCCGGTCGGACTACCGGATGGCGGCCATCCGGCCGTCCCAGATCGACCTCGACGACGCCGACGTCGGCACCTTCATCGACGAAATCTCGCAGCGCACAGGCGAATTCCTGCAGATCGTGAACTATAACCTGCGCGGTTCGCAGTATGCGATCGCCGGCACCGTCGCCGGCCTGGAGGCGCTGGAGGAGGAAGTCGAGAAGCGCCGCCAGATCACCGGCGGGAAGCGCTCCTTCATCCTTGTGCCCGGTATCGACGTGCCGTTCCACTCCTCGGTGCTGCGCATCGGCGTCAACGACTTCCGGCGCGCGCTGGAACGGGTGATGCCCGACGAGACGGATCCGGAACTTGTTGTCGGGCGCTACATCCCGAACCTGGTGCCGCGGCCGTTCACGCTCGACCGCGACTTCATCGAAGAGATCCGGGAACTGGTTCCGGCCGAACCGCTCGACGAGATTTTGGCCGACTACGACACCTGGCGCAGCGAGCGGCCCGCCGAGTTGTGCCGCAAGCTCGTCATCGAACTGCTGGCCTGGCAGTTCGCCAGCCCGGTGCGCTGGATCGAGACCCAGGACCTGCTGTTCATCGAGGAGGCAGCGGGCGGCCTCGGTGTCGAGCGGTTCGTCGAGATCGGCGTGAAGTCCGCGCCGACTGTGGCTGGCCTGGCGCAGAACACGCTGAAGCTGCCCGAGTACTCGCACAACACCACCGAGGTGCTCAACGCCGAGCGCGACGCCGCGGTGCTGTTCGCCACCGACACCGACCCCGAGCCGGAGGTCGAATTCGACGACGCACCGGCCCCGGAGGTCGAAGCGGTCGAGGCGGCTCCGGCCGCACCGGCACCCGCGGCACCCGCAAGCCCTGCCGCACCGTCGGGCGGTCCGCGCCCCGACGACCTCGGTTACGACGCCGCCGACGCCACCATGGCGCTGATCGCGCTGTCGGCGAAGATGCGCGTCGACCAGATCGAGCCACTGGACTCCATCGAGTCCATCACCGACGGCGCGTCGTCGCGACGCAACCAGCTGCTGGTGGACCTGGGTTCAGAGCTGAACCTCGGCGCCATCGACGGCGCGGGCGAAGCCGACCTGGCCGGGCTCAAGGGCCAGGTCACCAAACTGGCCCGCACCTACAAGCCGTTCGGCCCAGTGCTTTCCGATGCGATCAACGACCAGCTGCGCACCGTGCTCGGCCCGTCCGGGAAGCGTCCGGCCTACATCGCCGAGCGGGTCAAGAAGACCTGGGAACTCGGCGACGGCTGGGTCAAGCACGTCACGGTCGAGGTCGCGTTGGGCACCCGCGAGGGTTCCAGCGTGCGCGGCGGTGACCTCGGCGGCCTGCACGACGGCGCGCTCGCCGACGCGGCGACCGTCGACAAGGTGATCGACGCCGCCGTCGCCGCGGTGGGCGCACGCCAAGGTGTTGCGGTAACGCTGCCCGCGGCGGCCGCAGGCCCGGGAGGCGGCGTGGTCGACTCGGCCGCGCTGGGCGAGTTCGCCGCACAGGTGACGGGCCCCGACGGGGTGCTCGCCTCGACCGCTCGGCTGATCCTGAGCCAACTCGGGCTGGACACCCCGGTCAGCGTGCCGGAGACCACCGATGCCGAGCTGATCGATCTGGTCACCGCCGAGTTGGGCTCGGACTGGCCGCGGTTGGTGGCCCCGGTGTTCGACGGCCGCAAGGCGGTGCTGTTCGACGACCGCTGGGCCAGCGCGCGCGAGGATCTGGCCCAGCTGTGGCTGATGGACGACGATGAGGTCGACGCGGACTGGACGCGGCTCTCCGAGCGGTTCGAGGGCACCGGTCATATCGTCGGCAAGCAGGCCACCTGGTGGCAGGGCAAGGCACTGGCGGCGGGCCGCAACATCCACGCCTCGCTGTACGGCCGCGCCGCCGCAGGCGCCGAGAACCCCGGTAAGGGCCGCTACAACGACGAGGTCGCGGTGGTGACCGGTGCGTCGAAGGGGTCGATCGCCGCGTCCGTGGTCGCCAAACTCCTCGACGGCGGGGCGACGGTGATCGCCACGACCTCGAGGCTCGATGACGACCGGTTGGCGTTCTACCGCACGCTGTACCGCGACCACGCCCGGTTCGACGCCAAGCTGTGGGTGGTTCCCGCCAACATGGCGTCCTACACCGACATCGACGCGCTGGTCTCCTGGGTCGGCACTGAACAGACTGAAAGCCTTGGGCCGCAGTCGATTCACCTCAAGGATGCGTTGACACCGACGTTGTTGTTCCCGTTCGCGGCGCCGCGGGTGGCCGGCGACCTCTCCGACGCCGGATCGCGCGCCGAGATGGAGATGAAGGTGTTGCTGTGGGCGGTGCAGCGGCTGATCGGCGGGCTATCGCACGTCGGCGCCGAACGCGACGTGGCCGCGCGGTTGCACGTGGTGCTGCCCGGCTCGCCGAACCGCGGCATGTTCGGCGGCGACGGCGCGTACGGCGAGTCCAAGGCCTCGCTCGACGCTCTGGTTTCCCGCTGGAAGGCCGAAACATCGTGGGCACAACGGGTCTCGTTGGCGCACGCGCTGATCGGCTGGACCAAGGGCACCGGGCTGATGGGGCACAACGACGCGATCGTCGACGCCGTCGAAGAAGCCGGGGTGACCACCTACACCACCGAACAGATGGCGGCCATGCTGCTCGAGCTGTGTGGCATGGAGGCGAAGGTGGCCGCCGCCCGTGAACCGCTGCAGGCCGACCTCACCGGCGGGTTGGCCGACGTCGAGCTCGATCTCGCCGAGCTGTCGGCCAAGGCCCGCGACGAGATGGTGTCGGAGTCGGTGGAGGAGGAGCCCGAAGAGCGCGGAATGATCCGGGCGCTGCCGTCGCCGCCGCGCGGTCACCGTCCGGCGCCGCCGCCCGCCTGGGACGACCTCGACGTCGACCCGGCCGATCTGGTGGTCATCGTCGGCGGCGCCGAGTTGGGCCCGTACGGCTCGTCTCGGACCCGCTACGAGATGGAGGTCGACAACGAACTGTCGGCGGCCGGTGTGCTGGAGCTCGCGTGGACCACGGGTTTGGTCAAGTGGGAGGACGATCCGACCCCCGGCTGGTACGACACCGAGACCGGTGACCTCGTCGACGAGGGCGAGCTGGTGGAGCGATACCACGACGCGGTCGTCGAACGGGTGGGGATCCGCGAGTTCGTCGACGACGGCGCGATCGACCCCGATCACGCTGCACCGCTGCTGGTTTCGGTCTTTCTGGACAAGGACTTCACGTTCGTGGTGTCCAGCGAGGAAGAGGCCAGGGCGTTCGTACAGTTCGACCCCGAGCACACCGTCATCGCACCGGTGCCCGACAGCGGCGACTGGCAGGTCACCCGCAAGGCGGGCACCGAGATCCGGGTTCCGCGTAAGACCAAGCTGTCGCGCACCGTCGGCGCGCAGATCCCGACCGGGTTCAACCCGATGGTCTACGGCGTCAGCCAGGAGATGATGAACTCCATTGACCGGCTGGCGATCTGGAACCTCGTCACCACCGTCGACGCGTTCCTCTCGGCGGGGTTCACTCCGGCGGAACTGATGCGGTGGGTGCATCCCAGCCTGGTGGCCAGCACGCAGGGCACCGGTATGGGCGGTATGACGTCGATGCAGACGATGTACCACGGCAACCTGCTGGGCAGGAACAAGCCGAACGACATCCTGCAGGAAGTGCTGCCCAACGTGTACGCGGGCCACGTCGTGCAGTCCTACATCGGCAGCTACGGCGCGATGATCCACCCGGTCGGTGCGTGCGCCACCGCGGCCGTGTCGGTCGAGGAGGGCGTCGACAAGATCCGGTTGGGTAAGGCCGAGTTCGTCGTCGCCGGCGGATACGACGACCTGACGCTGGAAGCCATCATCGGCTTCGGGGATATGTCGGCCACCGCCGACACCGAGATGATGCGCGCCAAGGGCATCAGCGACTCGAAGTTCTCGCGGGCCAACGATCGGCGCCGGCTCGGGTTCGTCGAGGGGCAGGGCGGTGGCACCGTGCTGCTGGCCCGCGGCGACCTGGCGCTGAAGATGGGCCTGCCGGTGCTGGCGGTGGTGGGCTATGTGTCGTCCTTCGCCGACGGCGTGCACACATCGATCCCGGCCCCGGGTATGGGCGCGCTCAGCGCGGGCCGCGGCGGGCGCCAGTCCGAACTGGCGCGTTCGCTCGCCAAATTGGGCGTCGGCGCCGACGACATCGCCGTGGTGAGTAAGCACGACACCTCGACGCTGGCCAACGACCCCAACGAGACCGAGTTGCACGAACGGCTCGCCGACTCGTTGGGCCGCTCAGACGGCGCACCGCTGTTCGTGGTGTCGCAGAAGAGCCTGACCGGCCACTCCAAGGGCGGCGCCGCGGCGTTCCAGATCATGGGCCTGTGCCAGATCCTGCGCGACGGGGTCATCCCGCCCAACCGCAGCCTGGACTGCGTCGACGACGAACTCGCCGGCGCCGCGCACCTGGTCTGGCTCCGCGACACCCTGCGGTTTGGTGGAAATTTCCCGCTGAAGGCCGGTTTGGTGACCAGCCTCGGCTTCGGACACGTGTCGGGTCTGGTGGCGCTGGTGCATCCGCAGGCGTTCCTCGCCGCGCTGAGCCCGGCTCAGCGTGCGGACTACCGCGAGCGTGCCAACGCTCGGGTGCTGGCGGGCCAACTGCGGTTGGCGTCGGCGATCGCGGGCGGTCCGGCGCTGTACGAGAAACCGGCCGACCGCCGGTTCGCCGCCGACGCGCCCGAGAAGCGGCAGGAAGCCGAGATGCTGCTCAACCCGGCGTCGCGGCTCGGCGATGGCGACGTGTATGTGGCACCGAAACCGTGAGATAACGTCGCGCCCATGGCAATAGTCGGGGTGGGGATCGACCTGGTGTCCATCCCCGAGTTCGCCGAGCAGGTCGACCAGCCGGGCACGGTGTTCGCCGAGACGTTCACGCCCGGTGAGCGCCGCGACGCCGCCGACAAGAGTTCGTCGGCCGCGCGACATCTGGCCGCACGCTGGGCGGCCAAGGAGGCTGTCATCAAGGCGTGGTCGGGGTCGCGGTTCGCCAAGCGCCCGGTGCTGCCCGAGGGTATTCACCGCGACATCGAGGTGATCACCGACATGTGGGGCCGGCCCAAAGTCCGGCTCACCGGGGCGATCGCCGAGCATCTCAAGGAAGTGACGATCCATCTGTCGCTGACCCACGAGGCCGATACCGCCGCGGCGGTTGCGATCCTCGAGGAGCGCTGAGCCCCGCTGTAGCGCGAGATTGCATTTTTGCAGAGAATGTGCGAGAGCGCGCCTGCCGGAATACAGTTTCGCGGCTAGCGTCGTCGCCATGAGCGATCTGGTGCAACGCGTGCGTGAAGTGCTGCCATCGGTACGGCGCGATCTCGACGACCTGGTGCGCATCGAGTCGGTATGGGCCGACCCGGCCCGCCGTCCGCAGGTGCACCGCAGCGCGGACGCGGTGGCAAAGCTGCTGTCGGACGCGGGATTCGGCGACGTCCAGATCGTCAGCGAGGGCGGCGCACCGGCAGTCATCGGGCGTCATCCCGCACCGCCTGGTGCGCCGACCGTGCTGCTGTATGCCCACCACGACGTACAGCCCGAGGGCGACCACACGCAGTGGAACTCGCCACCGTTCGAGCCGACCGAACGCGACGGCCGGCTGTACGGCCGGGGGACTGCCGACGACAAGGCCGGTATCGCAACGCATTTGGCGGCGTTTCGCGCCCACGGCGGTAACCCGCCGGTCGGGGTGACCGTGTTCGTCGAAGGTGAGGAGGAATCCGGGTCGCCGTCGCTGTCGCGGCTGCTGGCCGCACACCGCGAGACGCTGGCCGCCGATGTCATCGTCATCGCCGACTCCGACAACTGGAGCACCGATGTGCCGTCGCTGACGGTCTCGCTGCGCGGACTCGCCGACTGCGTTGTCGAGGTGGCGACCCTCGATCACGGCCTGCACTCGGGACTGTGGGGCGGTGTGGTGCCCGATGCGCTGAGCGTGTTGGTGCGGTTGTTGGCGAGCCTGCACGACGACGACGGCAACGTCGCGGTCGCCGGACTGCACGAGGCCACCGCGTCCGACGTCGACTATCCACCCAAGAGGGTGCGCGAGGAGACCGGTTTACTCGATGGCGTCTCCGAGATCGGTTCGGGCTCTGTGCCGCAACGGCTCTGGGCCAAGCCGGCGATCACGGTGATCGGGGTCGATACGACGTCGATCGACAAATCGTCGAACAGTTTGATCCCGCGGGCCAGCGCGAAGATCAGCATGCGGGTCGCCCCCGGCGGCGACGCCGGCGCACATCTGGCGGCCTTGATGCGGCACCTCGAAGAGAACGCGCCGTGGGGCGCGCAGGTAACCGTCACGCCCGGCGACCTCGGCCAGCCGTACGCGATCGACGCCAGCGGCCCAGTCTACGATGCCGCACGCGCCGCGTTTAGGGAGGCGTGGGGCGCTGAAGCCGTCGACACCGGAGTGGGCGGCTCGATACCGTTCATCGCAGAGTTCGCCGAGGCGTTCCCGGACGCGAGGATTCTCGTCACCGGCGTGGAAGACCCTGCGACACAAGCGCACAGCGTCAACGAGAGCCTGCACCTGGGGGTGCTGGAACGCGCGGCCACCGCCGAGGCGCTGCTGTTGGCGAAACTGGGCTCAGACCGATAGGTCGCGTCGTAGCTTCGCGACGTGACCGGTAGCGCGCACGTTGTACTGCGCCGCGCCGATGTTGCCCTTCTCGTCGACGAGGAAAGTTGAGCGGATCACGCCCTGAACGGTCTTGCCGTACATGGTTTTCTCGCCGAAGGCACCCCATGCCGTGAGGACCCTGCGGTCGGGATCCGACAGCAGCGGGAAGGTCAGCTTTTGCGCGTCGCGAAACATCGCCAGCTTCTCCGGCTTATCCGGTGAGATGCCGATGACCTCGATGCCGGCGTCGTTGAGCTCGCTGAGATTCTCGCGGAAATCGCAGGCTTGTTTGGTGCAACCGGGCGTCGAGGCGGCCGGATAAAAGTAGACGATGACCTTGCGGCCCTGGTAGTCGCTGAGCTTGACGGTGTTGCCGTCGGCATCGGGCAGGCTGAACGCGGGGGCTTTGTCGCCGACCTCGAGTCGCGGTGTCTGTGCCACGCCTGAGCATCCCTTCTTGTTGACCGGTGCGCTGCGGTGAGCGCGGGCTGCTCTAGGGTAGATCGACAGGCTCCGAAGCGGAGTGGCGACTTCTCAGGCGGCTTGGAGGCGCAAGTGGCAGACCGCGATCCCGACACCATCAAGCGGGACATCGATCAGGCACGTGATCAGCTGGCGTCGACCGTGGACATTCTGGCCGAACGAGCCAACCCCAGCAGGCTGGCCGAGGACCTCAAGGCCGGTGCCGTGCGGTTCGTCAAGAAGCCTGCCGTCGCGATGTCGCTTGCCGGTGTGGGGGCGCTGGTGCTCGTGCTGACCGTGCGGCGGATCAAGCACGGCTGACGCCGTCAGCCCCGGCGACGCGCGGAGCGGAACCAGTCGGCGAAGGAAAAGGTCGGCGGATTGGCGACCCGGCCAATGCGACTGCAGTTGTACACCGCGATGGGGCCGTCCGCAGCTACCTCATCGCCAGCATGCGAACCCCCGGCTCCAGCCGTAAGCGATCCGCTCATCTGCGACATCAGCTAATTCCCCGTCCCTTTGTGCAACTTGCTCACCTGCGGTCCGCGAACCTGTGGTCAGCTAACCGAAACTGTAGCAGACACATCCACCTTCTAGCAGCTTAAAACCTGGAATTTGGGCGGCGACCACGTTCGCTCCGCAACTCATATGCGCGGCGTGTGATTCCTGCCATAACTTTGCTTATGCCATCGCCAGCACACAGCCTTGGGTTGACCTGCCGATCGGGTGAAGTAATTTACGTCTGCGTCATCCGCAACGACTTGGCCAGCCCAGGTCACGCGACCGAAGGGGCCCAGGGGGGTTTGGCGCAGGGCCGGAGTGAAGGCGTCGCCCCGCCCAGCGGGGCGCGCCATGAAAGTCGACAGATCGACCGTGATGGGTGCGCCGTCAGGGTTTCGAACCCCGGACCCGCTGATTAAGAGTCAGCTGCTCTACCAACTGAGCTAACGGCGCTGCGTGTGCGACAATAACAGGCGCTCTGGCGCAGGGTGAAATCCCGGGCGCAGACGGTCACAGGCGAGCCCGTCGAGGCGACCCGTAGTCGAATTTGCCCATACACTGTTGCAAAAGAAGCGTTGCTCGGTTGTTCCTGTTTGCGAGGTGGAAAGAGAATGTGGCAGGTCCCGACGGTGACCCGTCCGCGTCGACGTCGTGCATGGCTGACAGCCATTGCCCTTGTCCCCGTGGTCGCGTTGGGGCTGTCTGCGTGCAGCGGCAACTCCGCGCCGCCGGAGCCCCAGGTGATCGACGACAAGGGCACCCCGTTCGGGGATTTGCTCATCCCCAAGTTGGTTTCCTCGGTCAAGGACGGCGCAGTGGGGGTCAGCGTCGACGCCCCGGTGACGGTCAGCGCGGAGTCCGGTGTGCTCGGCTCGGTCACGATGGTGAACGAAAACGGCCGCGTCGTGGACGGCAAGCTGAGCCCCGACGGACTGACCTGGTCGACCACCGAGCCGCTGGGCTACAACAAGCGCTACACGCTGACCGCGGAGTCGATGGGCCTCGGCGGCGCGACCAGCAGGCAGATGACGTTCGAAACGCACTCGCCGGAGAACCTGACGATGCCCTACGTGGTGCCCAGCGACGGTGAGGTCGTGGGCGTCGGTCAGCCGGTCGCGATCCGGTTCGACGAGAACATCCCGAACCGGCTGGCCGCCCAGCGGGCGATCGAGATCAAGACCACGCCGCACGTCGACGGCGCCTTCTACTGGTTGAACAACCGCGAGGTCCGTTGGCGCCCAGCCCATTACTGGAAGCCCGGTACGACGGTGGATGTTTCGGTCAACACCTACGGGGTGGACCTGGGTGATGGGTTGTTCGGGCAGGAGAACGTCTCCACGCACTTCACGATCGGCGACGAGGTCATCTCCACGATCGACGACAACACCAAGACGATGACGGTCAAGCGCAACGGCGAGGTCATCAAGACGATGCCGGTGTCGATGGGCAAGAACAGCACACCCACCAACAACGGCACCTACATCGTCGGCGAGAAGCGCGCCCACATGGTGATGGACTCGTCGACCTACGGCGTGCCGGTCAATTCGCCCAACGGATACCGCACCGAGGTGGACTGGGCCACCCAGATCTCCTACAGCGGCATCTACGTGCACGCGGCGCCGTGGTCGGTGGGCAGCCAGGGCCACAGCAACGTCAGCCACGGCTGCGTCAACGTCAGCACCAGCAACGGGCAGTGGTACTACAACAACTCCAAGCGCGGCGACGTCGTCGAGGTCGTCAACACGGTTGGGTCGACGCTGCCGGGCACCGACGGCCTCGGGGACTGGAACATCCCGTGGGAGACGTGGAAGGCCGGCAACGCCAACATCTGAGCCGAAAAAAGGTCAGGGAGCGGAAATCCGCTCCCTGACCCGTCGGGGTGGCTGACGGGACTCGAACCCGCGACAGCCAGGATCACAACCTGGTGCTCTACCAACTGAACTACAGCCACCATCGCCGCAGCCGAAGCTGCAGCGCCGTCGATACTATCCGCTCGAACGCTGTCCGGCCGAATCGGTAACGCCCGAGTCGGCGCCATTCGTTCCCAACTCCGCGGCGATCGCCGCGATATCGCTGGTCGAAGGCCCGGGCGGGGCGACGAACGCGGTGCGGCGGTAGTAGCGCAACTCACGTATCGACTCGTGGATATCGGCCAGCGCGCGGTGGGCCAGGCCCTTTTCGGGCTGGCCGAAGTAGATCCTGGGATACCAACGACGGCACAGTTCCTTGATCGAGCTGACGTCGATCATCCGGTAATGCAGGAACTCGTCGAGCTTGGGCATGTCGCGGGCGATGAAGCCCCGGTCAGTGGCGATCGAGTTGCCGGCCAGCGGCGCGGTCTTGGCCTGTTTGACGTGCGTGCGGATGTATTCGAGGACCATCTCCTCCGCCGCGGCGACGTCCACGGACGAGGCCCGGACCTCCTCGATCAGCCCCGATTTGGTGTGCATCTCGGTGACCACGGGAATCATCGACGACAACGCCTCGTCGTCGGTGTGAATGACGACGTCGAGGCCCTCGCCCAGGATATTGAGGTCGGCGTCGGTGACCAGCACCGCGATCTCGATCAGCCGGTCGGTCGCCAGGTCCAGCCCCGTCATCTCACAGTCGATCCACACCAGTTCGTCGCGCACAGCGATCACAGTACTGTTTTCGACCATGACGACTGAGCCGACAGGCACACCCGCGCAGCAGATTGCCTCCGGTTACGGCGTCGAAGGCCAGGCTCTGGAGCTCGGCGCCGTCGTCGTGGACGGGGTATGTGACCGGTCGGCGCAGGTCCGCATTCCGCTGGCGACGGTCAACCGGCACGGGCTGGTCGCAGGCGCAACCGGCACCGGCAAGACCAAATCGCTGCAGCTGATCGCCGAACAGCTGTCCGCCGCCGGGGTGCCGTGCCTGATGGCCGATGTGAAGGGCGATCTGTCGGGGCTGTCGCGGCCGGGGGAGGCTGGCGACAAAATCGACCAGCGCGCCGCCGACACCGGCGACAGCTGGACGCCACGGCGTACCCGGTCGAGTTCCTGACACTGGGCACCGACGGCATCGGTGTGCCGGTACGCGCCACGATATCCAGTTTCGGTCCGATCCTGCTGTCGAAAGTGCTGGGCCTCAACAAAACCCAGGAGTCCACGCTTGGGCTGATCTTCCACTGGGCCGATCAGCAGGGCCTGCCGCTTTTGGACCTCAAAGATCTGAGGTCGGTGATTCAATACCTCACCAGCGACGAGGGTAAGCCGCTGCTGAAGTCGCTGGGCGCGGTGTCGACGACGACGGCCGGGGTGATCCTGCGTGCCCTGGTGAACCTCGAGGCAGAGGGCGGTGACACGTTCTTCGGCGAACCCGAACTGGAGCCCCAAGACCTGCTGCGCTTCGACGATCAGGGCCGCGGTGTCATCACGCTGCTGGAACTGGGCAGCCAGGCCACCCGGCCGGTGATGTTCTCCACGTTCCTGATGTGGGTGCTGGCAGACCTGTTCACGTCGTTGCCCGAGGTCGGTGACCTCGACAAGCCCAAGCTCGTGTTCTTCTTCGACGAAGCACACCTGCTGTTCACCGATGCCTCCAAGGCGTTCCTCGAACAGGTCGAGCAGACCGTCAAGCTGATCCGGTCCAAGGGTGTCGGGGTGTTCTTCTGCACCCAGCTGCCCACCGACGTCCCCAACGACGTGCTGTCCCAACTCGGTGCACGCATCCAGCATGCGTTGCGCGCGTTCACACCCGATGACCAGAAGGCGCTGTCCAAGACGGTGCGTACCTATCCGAAAACCGATGTGTACGACCTGGAGTCGGCGTTGACATCGCTGGGTATCGGCGAGGCGATCGTCACGGTGCTCTCGGAGAAGGGCGCGCCGACGCCGGTGGCGTGGACGCGGATGCGCGCACCGCGCTCGCTGATGGACACCATCGGCGACGACGCGATCGCTGCGGCCGCCCAGGACAGCCCACTGCAGGCCGAATACGGCCAGACCGTGGACCGCGACTCGGCCTACGAGCGGCTGGCCGCCAAGCTCGCGCCCCCGCCCGACGTCACCGAGGTCGCGCCCCCGGAGGTGCCGCTGCCGCCACCACCGATGCCCGCATCGGCCCAGCCGCCCGACGAACCCGGCTTGATGGAGAAGGTGATGGACAGCCCCGCGTTCAAGAGCGCGATGCGCTCGGCGGGCACCGTCATCGGCCGCGAGATCACCCGCAGCATCTTCGGCACCGGCCGCCGCCGCCGGAAGCGCTAACCGCCGGCGAGCTTTTTGTACACTGCGCCGACGATCGGCGTCACGATCGCGCGCGGGCTGTAGCCGCTGGCGACCGACATCGCCTTCGACGTTACGCCGGGCACTACCCGCATCTTGTTGGCTGCCAAGCCATCCAGCGATAGCTTCGCGGTGTACTCGGTGGAGATCCACAGGAAGTCGGGGATCAACTTCTCCACCAGCGACTGCTCATCCTCGGAGGGAAGTGTCTCGCGCACCGGTCCCGGCGCCAGCAGCGTGACATGCACACCGACGCGTTTGAGCTCACCGCGCAGCGACTCGCTGAACGTGTTGACGAACGCCTTGCTCGCCGCGTAGGTCGCGTTGTTGGGGATCGGTGAATTACCCGCCGCCGAACCAGAAATCAGGATGCCGCCGGCCCGGCGCTGCGCCATCCCCGGCAGCACCGCGAGCACAAGGTCGTGCACGCCAAGCACATTCAGCTGCACCTGCGCCTTCTCGCCGGCCGGATCCAACCCGGCGACCGGACCGAACGTCGCCGTGCCCGCGTTCGCACACAGGATCGAGACGTTGCGGGTGGCCAGCTCGTCGCAGAACTCGGTGCGCGCGGTCGGGTCGGCCAGGTCCACGGGGCGCACCTCAACTGTCACGCCGTAGCGCTCGGTGAGCCGGTCCGCCAACGCCGTGAGCACGTCCTCGCGGCGGGCGGTGACGATGAGGTGGTGTCCGCGGGCGGCGAGCTCGACGGCCAACGCTTCACCGATGTTCTGCGATGCGCCGGTGACGACGGCCCGGGCGTCCGCGGTGGGAGCGGGTACTGGCATGGGGCGGACTATATCCTGGGCACCCATGAGCGACACCCGCCCGGCGGCGGCGCTGCCGAGTGCGGCCAAACGGCAGGTGTTCGCATGGGCCCTGTGGGACTTCGGCGCGACCGGGCTCAACGCGATCGTCGTGACGTTCGTGTTCTCGGTCTATTTGACCAATGTCGTGGGCGACGACCTGCCCGGCAGCGCCAGCCCCGCGGGCCTGCTGGGCTGGGCGCTGGGCTTCGCGGGTCTGGTGGTCGCCCTGCTCGCGCCGGTCACCGGCGTGTGGGTCGACGCGCCGTGGCGGCGCCGACGCGTGCTGGGGGTGCTCAGCGGCTTCGCATTGCTACTCACCGCGGCGATGAGTTTGATCGGCGACGACTACCACCACCTGCTGCCCGGCCTGCTGCTGTTGGCAGGCGCGTCGGCCTGCAACGAGTTGGCGACGGTGCCCTACAACGCGATGCTGCGCCAGCTTTCCACACCGACGACGTCCGGGCAGATCTCCGGGCTGGGTCTGGGTCTTGGTTACTTCGGCAGTGTGGTGCTGCTGCTGATCGTGTACTTCGGCTTCGTCTCCGGCGACGGCGACACCCGCGGCTTATTGAGCTTGCCCATCGACGACGGCCAAAACATCCGCGCCGCAATGCTGTTGACCGCCATCTGGTTCGGGCTGTTCGCCTTGCCGGTCGTCATGGCGGTGCGCAGCCCCGTGCCGCGGCCTCAAGAGCCCATTGCCGGAGCGGGTTTCTTCAGCGGCTATCGCACCCTGTGGAAGGAGATCGTCAGCGAGTGGCGCCGCGACCGCAACGTGGTCTACTACCTGCTGGCCAGCGCGGTCTTTCGCGACGGGCTCACCGGGATCTTCGCGTTCGGCGCGGTGCTCGGCGTCAACGTCTACGGTGTCTCGGCCGCCGATGTGCTGCTGTTCGGGGTGAGCGCCAGCGTGGTGGCGGCCGTGGGCGCGGTCGCAGGCGGCCTGCTCGACGACAAGTTCGGCGCCAAGGCCGTGATCGTCACCTCGCTGACGGCGATGATCGCCGTCGGCGCCACGCTGATGGCACTGTCCGGGCCGTTGGCGTTCTGGATCTGTGGGTTGTTGCTGTGCCTGTTCATCGGGCCGACGCTGTCGGCCGCGCGCACGCTGCTGCTACGGATCTCAGCCGAGGGTAAAGAGGGCGTCGCGTTCGGCCTCTACACCACGACCGGACGGGCGGTGTCGTATCTGGCGCCGTTTCTGTTCTCCACCTTCATTGTCGTGTTCGGCGCCGACCGCGCCGGGATGGCAGGGCTGCTCGTGGTGCTACTCGCCGGTCTGCTGGGGATGCTGGCCGTACGCGTACCCCGCCATGTGACGAGGGACTAGCCGAGCGCGGTGCAGATGGTCAGCCCCGCGCCGGTGCGCTGCTGCACCATCGCACCGTTGACGCTGATCGAGCAGGACACCTCGGGGCCGACGTTGATGATGCTGATACTGGCCGAACCCTCTGCGGGCCTCGACAACTCAACCTGTTTGCTCCACGGCAGCAGCACGTTGAACTCCGTCTGCAACAGCCCGCCGGAGTCCACGTAGGTGATGTTGATCGCCCGGCCGGTGCCGGTGACGTCGTAGACCACCGTTTCGGTCACCCCCGGGTTGGTGGTCGTGGTCCTCGGCGGCGTGCTGGGCACCGTCGGCGGCGGAACCACCGGGACCGTGGGCCGCCGCGTTGTCGTCGGCGACGGCGCGGTGAACCTCGGCTCCTGCATCGACGGCGGGGCGACGACGGTCTCCTGCCGGGACCGGTTCACGTTCACGATGACCAGGGCGACGACCAGGCCGACGACGGTCACCACCGCCACCCCGGACAACACCCACAGCCAGCGCGGCGTGCTCGGCTCCTCCGGCGGCGGTTCGTCGGGCGGCGGACCGGGCGGATATTGCTGGCCGTACTGGCCGGCCGCATAGCGGTCGTAGCCGTAGGGCGAATACCCCGTCAGCTGCTCCGTGGGCGCAGGCCCGGTGGGGGCCTGGTAGGTGGGGCCGTAACCCGCCTGGCTCGCGTACGCCGGATCGGCATAGCCCGGGTAGCCGCTAGCCTGCGGTTGGGACGGGTCCGGCCCGTCGCGGCGTGAGTCGGTCATGCCCACCTCATGGCTGCGAGGGTACCTGTGCGGCCGCCCAAACCGCGCTCGTCGCGCCGCACAAGCCCCTGATCAGCCCCAAAGCCGCGGCCGTGACCTGGAACTTCCCCGGGCTGGGTCGCCGAGCGCCCGCGGCTATGGAGAATACGAGGGGTGGGGCAACAGGTACGCCGGGTCTACGGCGCGTCAATGTCGCCGGACGCGACCGCGTTCGCGCACCTTGTCGACGACGGCGGCTTTCCCCGCGCGGTGCAGCGCTTCCTGCGCGGTTGGCGGGCGACATCCTCCCGTGACGTCGAACTGCCTGTCGAGGGGCCCGTCACCCGGGTGATGCACTCGGCCGACGGGCACTGGCTGGCGTGTGAGGTATCCCCGGACGGCAGTACCCGCACCCAGATCTGGGTCGTGACAACCGATCCCGACGACCGCGACGCGCGGCGCATCGACTCGTGGCCTGACGGCAGCGGGGAGGGCACTGCCGAGCTGATCAACTGGGACGGCACCCTGGTGGCGGCCATCCTGACCGGTGACGACGGCGTCGGAAGTTCCTGCCTGATCGACCCCGCCACAGGCGAAACCACCGTGCTGGACCGCCGCTCGAGCGGCCGGTTGGTCGACGCCTGGGCCGGCGTGGCGCTGGTGCGCGTCGGCCCGCGTGGTTACCGGGATCTGATCATGCTGCGCGGCGGCATCGAGATGGTGCTGCTGCCATACGATCCCGGATCCACCACCGACACCGGTCTCATCCTCGACGACCACCTCCCGCGCCGGTTGCGCGCGGGCGTGGAGGGTGAGTTCACCGAGATGTACCAACCCACAACACACTTGGAAGACGACAGCACCGAGGGCTATGTGCGTGCCCTCATCCGCAGCGAGAACGGCGCCGAGTACGCGCGGCTGCTCGGTGTCACCGCGACCCCGGACGGGGTGTCCTATCACGTGGTCGCCGAGCGTCCCGGATTCGAACTCGACGAGTTCACCGTCAGCGACGACCTCTCGACCGTAGCCATGTTGTGGAACATCCACGGCGCCAGCGAATTACAGATTCTCGAGCTGACCGACAACACCCTGTACGACCCGATTCCGTTGCCCGGCATGGTGGCCAGTCAGCTCAGCATCAGCGCGGGCGGTTCGATGCTGGCGTTGACGGTCGAAGGACCGTCGCAGCCGCCCACAGTCGAGCTGGTCGACCCGCGCACCGGCGAATGGGAACTCGTCGACCGCGAGCCCAGCCTCGGGCCGGTGAGCACCGACCCGACGTTGGAGACCATCACCGCCCGCGACGGGCTGGTGTTCAGCGGTTGGTTGTTCCGGCCGCCCGAGGATGTCGAAACGATCGGCGCGATGCTTTTCCTGCACGGCGGGCCCGAGGGCCAAGGCCGGCCCGGCTACAACGAGTTCTTTCCGGCGTTGGTGGAAGCCGGAATCGCGGTGTTCCTGCCCAACGTGCGCGGATCCGGCGGGTTCGGGCGCAATTTCATGCATGCCGACGACAAGGAACGCCGGTTCGCGGCCATCGACGACGTCGCCGACTCCGTGAACTTTCTGGCCGAGAACAACTACGCGCCGGCAGATCGCATCGCCTGCTGCGGATGGTCCTACGGCGGCTATCTCACCCAGGCCGCGCTCACGTTCCACCCGGACCTGTTCGCGGCCGGCATCAGCATCTGCGGGATGAGCGATCTGAACACGTGGTATCGCAGCACCGAACCGTGGATTGCCGCGGCGGCTTATCCCAAGTACGGCCACCCCGTTGGCGACCGGGAGCTGCTGGCCCAGCTTTCACCCCTGCAGCGGGTGACGGACCTGACCGCTCCGCTGCTGCTGGTACACGGCGCCAACGACACCAATGTGCCGCCCAGCGAATCTCAGCAGATGTACGACGCATTGCGAAAGCTTGGCCGCACCGTGGAATACCTGGTGTTCGACGACGACGGTCACGAGATCGACCGGCGGGAGAACCGCGCCGTTCTGCTCAAGGCCATAAGCGAGTGGCTGTTCGCCGCGTTTTCACCGGCCACACCACTTTGATGCATTAGCTGCGCTTCATAGGTTTAACGCCATTGGCGCAAGGGTAATTCACTGCTACGTCAATGCGGTGTCCACAAGGACGGAGGCGCAGTATGCGAGGAGTTATCGGCGTCGTTGTACTCATTTGGTTGCTGATCGGAGTATTGGCCGCATATCAACGCGGTTATTTTCAGACCGGCGACGCGAACTGCGCCACAGCGGCTCGAGTCGCGTTGACGGTTCTCGTCGGGCCGCTCAACTATGCGGGCGTGAACCCCAAAGTTGATTGCAATATCCCGGAGCCCAGCGCGTCCGGGCTCTACCCGAAAGCCGTTGCCTGACAGCAGCGGCTACTAACGAAGGAGTGGCGTGATGATTGTGCTCGGAATCATCCTTGCGGTGTTGGGATATTTCCTGTGGACGCCGTTGATGTACATCGGCATCGCGTTGATCGTCATCGGCGCGGTGTTCTGGTTGCTGGGAAGCATGGGCCGTCCGGTGGGCGGCCGGCGTGCCTGGTATTGACCCCACCGACTTCTGCGGCGGTCACCCGTTTCGGGTGGCCGCCGTTGTCGTTTGCGCGACGACCGGTCAAGACAACGCCGCCATGGTCATCGTTCGCAGTACAGCGCGTGAGCGTGACGGCTCGATTCCGTTGGCGCCGTGAGCTTTCAACGCATGCGGAGTGGAGTTCATCAAGCCGAACGCCGCATGGGACATCAGCCGGGCCTCCTTCTCCATGACGCCGCGGTGCAGTAGTTGATCCACCCAGATCTCCACGTACTGACGCTGGGCCTTGCGCACCTGACGCTTCGCAGACGCGGGTAGATGCGCCAGATCGCGGTCCTGGATGCGGATCAGGTCCGGTTCGCCGAGCGCAAAATCCAGGTGGAAGTCGACCAGGCCGTCCAGCGCCTCCTCTGGGTCGCCCGCCTGTTCGACGACCGCTTCCGCCCCCGCCAGCAGGCGCGTGCTGATACCCACCAGCAGTTCGACCAGCAGCGCTTCCTTGTTCGGGAAATGCCGGTAGATCGCCGGTCCGCTGACGCCGGCGGCCGCCCCGATGTCTTCGAGGCGCACCGCGAGATAGCCGCGGTCGGCGATCAGCCGCTCAGCGGCCGCCAGCAGCTTCCCGCGGCGGTCGGACTTGCGTCGACTGCGGGGTGTTTCAACGCGCGCGACGGTAGACATTTCGGTTAATGATAACTAACATCCCCCTCGGTTAGTCGTCATTAACTCAACTGAAACGGTTTTCTTTCGATGGCAACGCGGGTTTCACATCGCGAGAAGCATGTCGAGCTCGTCGAGCAACTGCGGGCCAAGTTGGCCGCCGCGGCACTCGGCGGTTCCGAACGTGCCCGCGAACGACATGTCAGCCGCGGCAAACTGCTGCCGCGCGACCGGGTCGACGGGCTGCTCGACCCGGGCAGCCCCTTCCTCGAGGTGGCGGCGCTGGCCGCCGACGGCATGTACGACGACGAATGCCCGGGCGCGGGCATGATCGCCGGCGTCGGGCGCATCTCCGGGCGCGAGTGCATGATCGTGGCCAACGACGCCACCGTGAAGGGCGGCACCTACTATCCGATTACCGTCAAGAAGCACCTGCGCGCTCAGGAGATCGCCGCACAGAACCGGCTGCCGTGCATCTACCTCGTCGACTCCGGCGGCGCGTTTCTGCCGCGCCAGGACGAGGTGTTCCCCGACCGCGACCACTTCGGCCGCATCTTCTACAACCAGGCCACGTTGAGCGCGCAAGGCATCGCGCAGATCGCCGCGGTGCTCGGCTCCTGCACCGCGGGTGGCGCCTATGTGCCCGCGATGAGCGACGAGGCCGTCATCGTGCGCAACCAGGGGACGATTTTCCTGGGCGGCCCACCGCTGGTGAAGGCCGCAACCGGCGAGGTGGTGACCGCAGAAGAACTCGGCGGCGGTGACCTGCACTCCAAAACCTCCGGTGTGACCGATCACTTGGCGCATGACGACCGCGACGCGCTGCGCATCGTGCGGCGCATCGTGGCGACGTTGGGTCCCCGTGCCGAACCGCCGTGGGACATCGCACCGATGGTCGAGCCGGCGGCCGATCAGACCGAGCTCTACGACGTCGTTCCCGTCGACTCACGCGTTCCCTACGACGTGCACGAGGTGATCACCCGCATCGTCGACGGGGGAGAGTTCTCCGAGTTCAAGGCCGAGTACGGCGCCACGTTGGTCACCGGCTTCGCCCGCATCCACGGACATCCCGTTGGGATCGTCGCCAATAACGGTGTGCTGTTCAGCGAATCCGCATTGAAGGGCGCGCATTTCATCGAGCTGTGCGATAAGCGCGTGATCCCGCTGTTGTTTCTGCAGAACATCTCCGGCTTCATGGTGGGCCGCGACTACGAGGCAGGCGGTATCGCCAAACACGGCGCCAAGATGGTCACTGCGGTCGCGTGCGCCCGCGTGCCCAAGCTGACGGTCGTCATCGGCGGTTCCTACGGTGCAGGCAACTACTCGATGTGCGGTCGGGCCTACTCGCCGCGGTTTCTGTGGATGTGGCCCAACGCCCGCATCTCGGTGATGGGCGGTGAGCAGGCGGCGTCGGTGCTGGCGACAGTACGCGGTGAGATGACGCCCGAAGAAGAAGAGAACTTCAAGGCCCCCATCCGCCAGCAGTACGAGGACCAGGGCAACCCGTACTATTCGACGGCGCGGCTGTGGGACGATGGGGTCATCGATCCTGCTGACACCAGAACGGTGCTGGGCCTGGCACTTTCGATTGTCGGGCAGGCGCCGCTCGAGCCGGTCTCCTACGGCGTATTCCGGATGTGATGCAGATGCCTGCCACGAGCTTCCACACCGTGCTGGTCGCCAACCGCGGCGAGATTGCGGTGCGGGTCATCCGCACCCTTCACGCGATGGGCATCAGGGCGGTCGCGGTCTTCAGCGACGCCGACGCCGGCGCACGCCACGTCGCCGAAGCCGATACCGCCGTGCACATCGGCCCCGCGGCCGCGCGCGACAGCTACCTCAACATCGACGCCGTCGTCGCCGCGGCCACGCGCACCGGCGCCCAGGCCGTACACCCCGGTTACGGATTCCTCTCGGAGAACGCACAATTCGCGGCCGCACTGCACGACGCCGGCATCGTGTTCATCGGGCCGCCCGTCGCGGCGATCCAGACCATGGGCGACAAGATCGCGGCCAAGGCCGCGGTATCGGCGTTCGGTGTCCCCGTCGTGCCGGGAATATCGCGAGCCGGTCTCACCGACGCCGACCTGATCGCCGACGCCGACGACGTCGGATATCCGGTTCTGGTCAAACCGTCGGCCGGAGGCGGCGGCAAGGGCATGCGCGTCGTGCAGGAGGCGTCCGAACTACCCGCCGCGCTGACCAGCGCACGGCGTGAGGCCGGCGCCGCATTCGGCGACGACACCCTGTTCCTCGAACGGTATGTGCTCAACCCGCGCCACATCGAGGTGCAGGTGCTCGCCGACGGCTACGGCAACGTGGTGCACCTCGGGGAACGCGAATGCAGCCTGCAACGGCGGCACCAGAAGGTCATCGAAGAGGCGCCGTCCCCGCTGCTCGACGAGGCGACCCGGGCACGCATCGGCGCGGCCGCCTGCGACACCGCACGCAGTGTGGACTACACCGGTGCCGGCACCGTGGAGTTCATCGTGTCCGCCGACCGGCCCGACGAATTCTTTTTCATGGAGATGAACACTCGCCTGCAGGTCGAACATCCGGTGACCGAGCTGGTCACCGGCATCGACCTCGTCGAACAACAGGTGCGCATCGCCGCCGGCGAGAAGCTGCCGATCGCCCAGGACGACATCACCCTCACCGGCCACGCCATCGAGGCACGGGTGTACGCAGAAGACCCGGGCCGCGGCTTCCTGCCGACCGGCGGCGACGTACTCGACCTCGCCGAACCGCGCCGGCCCGGCATCCGGGTGGACTCCGGGCTGACCCGCGGCACGGTCATCGGCAGTGACTACGACCCCATGCTGGCCAAGGTGATCGCCCACGGCACCGACCGGTCCGACGCCATCCGCGCGCTCGACGCGGCGCTGGCCGATACCGCGGTGCTCGGGGTGATCACCAACATCGAGTTCTTGCGGTTTCTGCTGGCCGACGCCGACGTCGCCGCGGGGCGTCTGGACACCGGGTTGCTCGACCGCCGCGCGCCGGACTTCCAGCCCGCCGCGCCCGGCGACGACGCGTTGATCGCGGCCGCGGCCTACAAGTGGCTGCGCGGCTGGCGCAGCGCGACGCCCGACCTGTGGGCGATGCCGTCGGGCTGGCGGATCGGAGAACCGGCGCCGACGACGTTTCGGCTGAGCTCCGGCGCGCGCACCGACCACGTGTATCTCACCGGCACCCCCTCGGCCGCCCGCGCCGCCGTCGAACACGGCGAATCCCATTCGCTGACAGCCTCGTTGGCCGGTGACCGGCTGGCGATCACGCTCGACGGGCTGCGCACCGACTACCTCGTCGCCGCCACCGATGGTCAGATCTGGCTGTCCGGCGCCGGCCGCACCGCGATGGTCGAAGAGCTACGCGAAGCACCGGTGCGCGCCGACGACCAACTGTCCGGTGACGCCGAGCTGACCAGCCCGATGCCGGGCTCCGTTGTCGCCGTGGGTGTCTCGGACGGACACCCGGTCGAAGCAGGCACCGTCGTCGTCACCGTCGAGGCGATGAAAATGGAACACGCGCTGGCCGCGCCGGTCGACGGTGTGGTGGAACTAATCGTCGCCGCGGGTGATCAGGTGAAGGTGGGCCAAGTTCTGGCCCGAATAACGGCAGGCAAGGAGCCGCAATCATGACCGACTTTCTGGCTACGGGCACCCTGCCCGACCACTACGCCCAACTGGCCAAGACCGTGCGCGACTTCGCGCAGTCGGTGGTGGCGCCGGTCTCGGCGAAACACGATGAGGAGCACTCGTTTCCCTACGAAGTCGTCGCGGGCATGGCCGACATGGGATTGTTCGGCCTTCCGTTCCCCGAGGAGTACGGCGGCATGGGCGGCGACTACTTCGCGCTGTGCCTGGCGCTCGAGGAACTCGGCAAGGTCGACCAGAGCGTGGCGATCACGCTCGAAGCCGGGGTGTCGCTGGGCGCGATGCCCGTCTACCGGTTCGGCAACGACGCCCAGAAGCAGGAGTGGCTACCACTGCTGGCCAGCGGCAAAGCCCTCGGCGCGTTCGGTCTGACCGAACCCGGCGGCGGCAGTGACGCCGGCGCGACCAAGACCACCGCCAAGTTGGACGACGGGCACTGGGTGATCAACGGCAGCAAGCAGTTCATCACCAACTCGGGCACCGACATCACCAAGCTGGTGACGGTCACCGCGGTCACCGGGGAAGCTGACGGCAAGAAGGAGATCAGCTCGATCCTGGTACCCGTTCCGACAACGGGTTTCACCGTCGAACCGGCCTATAACAAAGTGGGGTGGAACGCCTCGGACACCCATCCGTTGAGCTTCGACGATGTGCGGGTGCCCGAGGAGAACCTGCTCGGCGAGCGGGGCCGCGGTTATGCGAACTTCTTGCGCATCCTCGACGAGGGCCGCATCGCCATCGCGGCGCTCTCGGTGGGCGCCGCGCAGGGCTGTGTGGACGAGAGCGTCAAGTACGCCAAGGAGCGTGAAGCGTTCGGTCGCCCGATCGGTGCCAACCAGGCGATCGCGTTCAAGATCGCGCGGATGGAAGCCAGGGCGCACACCGCACGCACGGCCTACTACGACGCGGCGGCGATGATGCTGTCGGGCAAGCCGTTCAAGAAGGCCGCGGCCATCGCCAAGATGGTGGCCAGCGAGGCCGCGATGGACAACGCCCGCGACGCCACCCAGATCTTCGGCGGCTACGGTTTTATGAACGAGTACCCGGTGGCCCGCCACTACCGCGACAGTAAGATCCTCGAAATCGGCGAGGGCACAACGGAAGTGCAGCTGATGCTGATCGGAAGGGAACTCGGGCTGTGAGCGAGAAACGCATAGTGGTCCAGCGTGGGCTGTGGTACGAGGAGTTCGAGACCGGTGTGCTCTATCAGCACCGGCCCGGCCGCACCCTCACCGAAGCCGACAACGTGTTGTTCACCACGCTGACGATGAACACTCAGGCGTTGCACCTCGATGCGGCGTTCTCCGATGCGCTGCCGCCGTTCAACCAGCGGCTGATCAACTCGATGTTCACGCTGTCGACGCTGGTCGGCCTATCGGTGGCCCAACTGACCCAGGGCACGATCGTCGGCAACCTCGGCTTCGGCGAGGTCGCGTTCCCCAAGCCGCTGTTTCACGGCGACACGCTGTACGCCGAAACCGAGGTCACCGAGAAGCGCGAGTCCAAGAGCCGCCCCGGCGAGGGCATCGTCACCTTCGCCCACACCGGACGCAACCAGCACGGTGATGTCGTCGCGCTGGCCTCGCGCAAGACGATGGTGCGGATGCGGCCGCAGGACGGCGCCTGATGGCGCTCGAGCAGCCCGGACCAGGCTGGCTGTTCTGCCCGGCCGACCGGCCCGAACGATTCGAAAAGGCCGCCGCGGCAGCCGATGTCGTCATCCTCGACCTCGAAGACGGCGTTTCGGCCAAAGATCGCGAGGCGGCCCGCCAGGCGCTGATCGACACACCGCTGGACCCCAGCCGCACCGTCGTCCGGGTCAATCCGGTCACCACGGCCGATCACGCGCTGGACGTAAAGGCTTTGGCAGCAACGCAGTACACGACCGTGATGCTGGCCAAGACCGAGACCGCCGAGCAGGTGGCCTCGCTGGCACCGCTGGACGTGGTGGTGCTCGTCGAAACCCCGCTGGGCGCCCTCACCGTTACCGAATCGGCCCGTGTCGACAATGCGTTCGCGGTGATGTGGGGTGCCGAGGACCTGTTCGCGGTCACCGGCGGCACCGCCAACCGCTGGCCTGACGGCAGCTACCGCGATGTCGCCAAACACGTGCGCGCGCAGAGCCTGCTGGCGGCCAAGGCCTACGGTCGGCTGGCGCTGGACTCGGTGTATCTGGACATCAAGGACCTCGACGGGTTGCGCGCCGAAGCCGACGACGCGGTCGCGGTCGGGTTCGACGCCAAGGTGGCCATCCACCCCACCCAGGTGGCGGTGGTGCGGTCCGCCTACGCACCGACCGACGAACAGGTCGACTGGGCCCGCCGCGTGCTCGACACGGCCCGCGACCAACGGGGCGTCTTCCAGTTCGAGGGCATAATGGTAGATGCCCCAGTGCTGCGGCGAGCAGAGCGTATCGTCGCGTTGGCGCCACACCCCGGCAGCTGACGGACAGGCCTCTAATCAGGGGTTTTGCTCTGACCGCCGCCGTGCTGAGCACCTCAGTCGCCTGACGGCGCGATCCGCCGTCAGTGACCTTAGGAGGCGGTATGGCTGGTTTGTCGGAATTGGTCCAACTCGTGGCGCCGGACGGCACGCCGACCACCGAAACCCGATACCGCCGAGATCTGCCGCCCGAGACGCTGTCTTGGCTTTATGAGTCGATGGTCGTCACCCGTGAGCTCGACGTCGAGTTCGTCAACCTGCAGCGCCAGGGGGAGCTGGCGCTGTTCGCGTCGTGCCGCGGCCAGGAGGCCGCACAGATCGGTGCGACCGCGTGCCTGCGTAAAACCGACTGGCTGTTCCCGCAATACCGCGAGATCGGCGCGTTCCTCCTGCGCGGCATCACGCCAGCCCAGATGGCCGCCGTGTGGCGCGGCAAGTGGCACGGCGGACTCGGTTTCACCGAGAAGTGCGTCGCCCCCATCTCCATCCCGATCGGCACGCAGCCACTGCACGCCGTCGGCGCCGCGATGGCCGCGCAACGGCTGGGCGAGGATTCGGTCACGTTGACGTTTCTCGGTGACGGCGCGACCAGCACCGGCGATACGCACGAGGCGCTGAACTTCGCTGCGGTGTATCAGGCGCCGTGCGTGTTCGTCGTGCAGAACAACCAGTGGGCGATCTCGGTACCGGTCGAACGCCAGACCGCCGCGCCGTCGATCGCGCACCGCGCCATCGGCTATGGCATGCCGGGCATCCGCGTCGACGGCAACGACGTGCTGGCATGTTTCGCCGTGGTGGCCGAGGCCGCCGCACGGGCCCGCGACGGCGCGGGTCCGACGCTGATCGAGGCGGTGACCTACCGGATGGGCCCGCACACCACCTCCGACGACCCCGCCCGGTACCGAGATCCCGACGAGGTGGCGCGCTGGGCCACAAAGGATCCGATCCAGCGCTACCGCACGTACTTGCGCGACGCGGGAGTGTGGACCGACCGGCTCGAAGAGC
Source organism: Mycolicibacterium sp. XJ2546 (assembly GCF_053483195.1). Lineage (NCBI taxonomy): Bacteria > Bacillati > Actinomycetota > Actinomycetes > Mycobacteriales > Mycobacteriaceae > Mycobacterium > Mycolicibacterium sp. XJ2546. Next base: position 55,797 of record NZ_JBEFRW010000020.1, read on the forward strand.
GCGTCGCGACCAAGGCGAACCGGTTGCGAGCCGAACTGCGCGATTCCGTCGTCGACGCCGACGATTTCGACGTCGGCGACATCTTCGACACCGTCTATTCCGACATCACCCCGGACCTGCACAACCAGCGGCGAACTCTATTGGCGGAACTGGCCAGGGAGGCGTGACATGACGCAGATCATCGAACGTCCCGCCGCGCACGGCGAGGACGAACCCCGCCGAACGATGCTGACCCCGGCGCCGATGGCGCCGACGCTGACGATGGTGCAGGCGATCAACCGAGCGCTGCACGACGCGATGGCCGCCGATGAGCGGGTAACGGTGTTCGGTGAGGACGTCGCGACGCTCGGCGGGGTGTTCCGTGTCACCGAAGGGCTGGCCGAAACGTTCGGGGCGCAGCGGTGTTTCGATACCCCACTGGCGGAATCGGCGATCGTCGGCATCGCGATCGGCATGGCGATCCGCGGCCTGGTGCCGGTGCCGGAGATCCAGTTCGACGGGTTCGCCGCCCCCGCGTTCGACCAGATCGTCAGCCACTTGGCGAAGTACCGAATGCGTACCCGCGGCGACGTCGCCATGCCGGTGACCATCCGCATCCCGTCGTTCGGCGGGATCGGCGCTGTCGAACACCATTCCGAGTCGACCGAGACCTACTGGCTGCACACCGCCGGGCTCAAAGTGGTGGTGCCGTCGACGCCGTCTGACGCATATTGGCTGCTGCGCCAGGCGATCGAGAGCTCCGACCCGGTCGTATACCTCGAACCCAAACGGCGGTATTGGGCGCGCGAACCCGTCGACACCGCCGTGCCCGGCCTGCCGATCGGCAGCGCTTCGGTGCGGCGCAGCGGCGACGACGCCACCGTCATCACCTACGGCCCACTGGTCGCCACCGCGATGAGCGCGGCCGAACTCGCTGCCGAACAACGAGGTTGGCGCATCGAGGTGATCGATTTGCGGTCGCTGAACCCGCTGGATTTCGGCACGGTGGCGGATTCGGTGCGGCGCACCGGCCGCGCGGTGGTGATGCATGAAGGTCCCCGCACGCTGGGGTTCGGCGCAGAGCTTTCCGCCCGCCTGCAAGAGGAGTTGTTCTACGATTTGGAGGCACCGGTGTTGCGCGCCACCGGCTTTGACACACCGTATCCGCCTGCCCGGCTCGAGAAGCTGTGGCTGCCCGGCGTCGACCGGTTACTCGACTGCATCGAACGCACACTGGAGCAGCCATGACCGTGCAGGAGTTCCTGGTTCCCGACCTCGGCGAGGGCCTCGAAGACGCGACGATCACCGGATGGGCCGTCGCCGTCGGCGACGACGTCGAACTGAACCAAACGCTGTGCAGCGTGGAGACCAACAAGGCCGAGGTCGAGATCCCGAGCCCGTACGCGGGCCGCATCGTCGAACTCGGTGGCGCCGAAGGCGATACGCTCGACGTCGGCGCGGTGTTGGTGCGTATCGAAACCGAGGCGAAGCGCAGACCGGTGCTGGTCGGCTACGGCGCCGACGATGACCTGGACGGCAGCAGACGCCGGCCCCGCGCCAAGCCGTCGGTGCGCAAGCTGGCCGCGCAATCAGGCGTCGACCTGACCGCCTTGACCCCCAGCGGCGCCGACGGGATCATCACCCGCGACGACGTGCTGGCCGCTGCGGACACGGTGGCGGTGCACGGCGTACACGCTGCGATGGCACAGCGAATGACGGTGTCGCGCCGAGAGATACCGGATGCGCACGCCGGTGTGGAGGTCGACGGCACCCGGCTGACCGGGCTCCCCGTTTCGCCGTTCGTGCTGACGCTGCGACTGTTGACGATCGCGTTGCGTCACCACCGCAACCTCAACGCCACCTGGCTCGACACGGCCGACGGCCCGCGGGTGCACCTGCACACCGCGGTGCATCTGGGCTTCGCCGTGGCCACCCCGCGCGGGCTGCTGGTGCCGGTGGTGCGCGATGCGCAGGGCAAGACGACCCGCGAACTGGCCGCCGTGGTGGACGAGTTGATCCGCAACGCCCGCGCGGGCACGCTGCGGCCGGCAGAACTGCAGGGGTCGACGTTCACGGTGTCCAACTTCGGCGCGCTGGGTCTGGACGACGGTGTGCCGGTCATCAACTATCCGGAGGCGGCCATCCTCGGGATGGGATCGCTGCGGCCGCGGCCCGTCGTCGTCGACGGTGAGGTGGTCGCGCGCCCGACGATGAAGCTCACCTGCGCGTTCGATCACCGCGTCGCCGACGGCGCCCAGGTCGCGGCGTTCCTCAACGAACTGCGCGACCTCGTCGAATCACCGGAGCTGGCGCTGCTCGACCTCTAGCCTCCGCGATTTGTGGAGTGTTAGCCGCGCTCACCGCGGGTGCGGCTCCACAAACCGCCCTATTTACGTTTGGCGGCGGCCAGGCGCTGGGCGAACTCCGGGGACAGGATCGACGTGGCCTGCGGCCCGAGCTCGGTGTCGACGGCGATGCGGTGCTGATCGGAGTCGACGACACCCGGATTGGCCGTGGCGCGCATGGACGCCTTGGTCGCCAGAACGACGTCGCGCGGTGCGGCGGCCGGGCCGGCGGCCAGCTCACGCGCCGCGGCCACCGGGTCGTCGGCCAGGCTCAGCGCGAGCCCGTAGCGCACCGCGGCCTCGGCGTCGAAGCGCATGCCGAACAGCAGCGACGCGCGGGCCGCCTGCGGGCCGACGGCGCGCTGCAGCATCCAGGTGGCGCCGCCACCGGGGTGGATGCCCAGCTTCTGGAAGCGGGAATCGAACAGCGCCGCGGGGCCCGCGATGCGCACGTCGGCGGCGAGCGCGAGGTTCAGGCCGGCGCCGACGGCCGCACCGTTGACCGCGGCGATGGTCGGCAGCGCGCAGTTGGCCACGGCGATAAAGCCGTCGTAGAGCTTGAGCAGCCCCTCGTCGGTCGCCTCGCCGAGCGCGCTGAGGTCGGCGCCGGCGCAGAACGCCTTACCGGCCCCGGTGACGACGACCGCGTGCACATCGGGGTTGGCTTCGGCGGCCTCGACGGCGCCACGAAGCTGGGCCGACATTTCGAACGTCACGGCGTTGCGACGGTCGGGATCGTTGACGGTGACGACGGCGACGCGGTCCTCGATGTGGACCAACACAAGATCAGACACGCTGCTCAGCGTAGAGCGGTCGCGTCGCGGCTCAGGGGGCGGCCGTCAACGTGACGTTGTGCAGGGCCACCGCGATGTCGCTGGGCAGCACGTCGACGAACGTCGGGACATCGCGGATCGCCGCACCGCTGGCGATGATGCTGCCCGGAAAGCTCGGGCTGCAGGGGAACGAGTGACACCGGTACCAGAAACCGGGCGCGCTCTGGTACGGCTCCATGCTCGGTGCCTGGTCGACGCGGTAGCGGCCCGGAGCGATGTAGGCCGTCGCCCAGCCCTCGGTGGGGTTGGTGGCGACGCCGAACACCCCGTTGCTTCCGTAGCTGGGTGGGCTGGCCTGCGCGGGGCCGGCGAGCGCGCCCGCGAGCAGGGCGCCGATCGCCATGACCGCGGCTGCGCCGCGTCGCGCGAGGTTCACGTCGCAAAGTGTATCGACCAGGGGACTTGTCCGGTACTCAGGCGGCTTCGCTGTCTTGGTCGGCGCTGTCGGCATCGGGGCCGTCGGCACTGTCGGACCCGTCGCTGTCGCCCTGCGTGTCGTCGGTGTCGTCGTCGCTGTCCTGCGGCGGTTCGCTCTCACTGTCGGGAAGCGAATCATCTTCGCTTTCAACGGGTTCCGAGTCCGTATCATCGGTACCGCCGGTGAGCGCGGCGAGGCCGGGTACGGCTTTGACGCTGGTGCGTACGACGTTGGTACGCGGTTTGGCCGTCTCGGAAACTTCGGAAACCTCCTCGTCGACCGACGACTGCCCGGGTTCGGGTGACCACGCGGACAATGCGCGTTTGACGACGGGGGACTGCTTCCAGGATGTTTTCTCGGCGGTGGGCTCGTCGGCCGCGTCCGAGATGTCGCTTTCGGATGTGGTGTTCGGCGTCGGCGCCTTCTTCGGGGGCGCCGTCGCGGCGTGCCAGCCCTCGGCGATGGCGCCGGGGATGCGGACCACAGTGTCGAGCACCCTCATGAGCGACGGGAACAGCGTCGCGGGCCGGTATGCGCTGGGATCGCTGGGAATCGGGTTGCCGCCGTAGTACGCGGAGTCTACGAGCAGCGTCAGGAGCGGGTCGGTGAACGCGGCGACGCGGCGCCCGAACACGTCGCCGATCAGCCGGGTCAGCGGTAGCTCTTCGCTGGCGTAGGTCACGTACGTGGTGTTGTCACGGGTGGTGACGTAGGCCGTGATGCGGTCTTGGGGTGAGCTGCAGCGCGCGTCGGGGCAGTCCAGTACCGCGCCGCTGACGGTGATCGCGCAGGTGTTCGCGTCGCAGTGCACGGCCGGGGTGCCGTCGGCGTTGACCGGCAGGTCCAGCGAGGCCTGGTCGCGGTGCCGGTACAGATACCCGACCAGTGAGTTGACGGCCGCCAACGGGTTGAGAAGGACGGCGGGCGCATTGGAGTTGTAGTCGTACTGGTACCCGATGTTCACCGCGCGCAGGGCGGGCACCTCGCTGGGCGTGGGAAACGGGTTGACGCCGATCAACGCGAACCACGGGTATCTGGTGCCGAAGCCGCCGTCGGGGCGGGCGACGTCGTTGTCGAGGATCAACACCGTGTCGCTGAGGTCCGGTCGGTTTTTCAGCGCCAGCAGGCTCGCATTCGCCGCACCCCAGCCTGAGGCGATGATGGCGTTGCGTTCCCCGGAGTTGGCGTCAAGGGCCCGCTGGATGCCTTCGGTGCCGGACCAGAAGTTGACGTGGACGATGTCATCGCCGTCCGGGCCGGTGTACATCGGGTCGTTGAACTTGCCCTGGAAGAAGTTCTCGACTCCGGCGCCCGTCGGGTTGGTGGAGCTGCCGACGACGATAAGCGCGGCCAAATCGACAAGCGGTGCCGTGCTGGCGGCTGGCTGCATGGCGGCGACCCCCGCGACGCTGGTCGCGATGCCTGCAGCAGCGACGCTCAGCGCCACCTTGCTCGCGCGTCTCCCCATGCCTGATTCCATTCGACGGTGCCCCAGCAATGTATCGCGCGCCCCCGGCAGGGATCGAACCTGCGACCAACCGCTTAGAAGGCGGCTGCTCTATCCGCTGAGCTACGGAGGCAATGCGCCCCGGATTCTATCTTCCAGAGCTATCGACACCGGACAGCTACTAAAGCCCCTTCCCGCCACCGCGCGGCGGGCTAGCGTGGTGACAGCGCCATTCGGAGTCAGAAGGAGAGCGACGAGCTATGACGGATCTGCCGGACGTCGATGCGGCAGGGCTTCCTGAGGAACTCAATGCCCTGGACCAGATCCTGCATCGCGGTGAGGCCAATCCGCGCACTCGCTCGGGGATCATGACGCTGGAGATTCTCGACACCACACCCGATTGGGACCTGTTCCGCGCCAGGTTCGAACACACCTCCCGCAAGGTGCTGCGGCTGCGACAGAAGGTGGTGGCGCCGACGTTGCCCACCGTGGCGCCGCGCTGGGTGATCGACCCCGACTTCAACCTCGACTACCACGTCCGCCGCGTCCGTGTCCCCGAGCCGGGCACTTTCCGTCAGGTGTTGGACCTGGCCGAGGTCGCCGCGCAGTCGCCGCTCGACATCTCCCGGCCGCTGTGGACGGCGACGCTCGTCGAGGGGCTCGCCGACGGCCGTGCCGCGCTGGTGGTTCACCTCAGCCATGCCGTCACCGACGGCGTGGGCGGGGTGGAGATGTTTGCCAACCTCTACGACCTCGAACGCGAACCGCCGCAGCAGCCGCCACCGCCGTTGCCGATCCCGCAGGACCTTTCGCCCAATGATCTGATGCGCCAAGGGATCAGCCGGCTTCCCGGCACGGTGCTCGGCAGGTTTCGCGGAGTGTTGGCCGGCGCGGCGCACATCGTGGGTGAGGTGGTGCGTGACCCGCTTTCGCGGTTCGGTGACGCCGTCGAGTACGCGATGTCGGGTGCCCGTGTCGTCGGACCGGTCGCCGAGCCGTCGCCGGTGTTGCGGCGACGCAGCCTGGCCTCGCGAAGCGAGGCGATCGACATCGAGTTCGGCGACATTCATCGGGCCGCCAAGGCGGCGGGCGGATCGATCAACGATGCGTACTTGGCTGGGCTCTGCGGGGCGCTGCGCTTCTACCACCACGCGAAGGGGGTGCCGATCGACGAGCTGCCGATGGCGGTGCCGGTGAACCTTCGGTCCGATGCCGACCCGGCCGGTGGAAACCGGTTCGCCGGTGTGAATCTCGCCGCCCCGATCGGCCTGACGAATCCGCAGGTGCGCATCAAGAACATCCGGTCGCAGATGACCACCAAGCGTGAGGAACGGGCCATCGACATGGTCGGGGCGATCGCACCGGTGCTCGGCCTTCTGCCCGATAGCGTGCTCGAGTCGATGGCCGGGTCCATCGTCAACTCCGACGTGCAGGCCAGCAACGTGCCGGTGTACGCGGGCGACACCTTCATCGCCGGCGCGAAAGTATTGCGACAGTACGGTCTTGGCCCGCTTCCGGGGGTGGCGATGATGGTCGTGCTGATCTCGCGCAGCGGGTACTGCACGATCACGACGCGCTATGACCGTGCCGCGGTCACCGATCCGGGTCTGTGGGCGCGCTGCCTGTTGAAGGGTTTCGACGAGGTACTCGCTCTTGGTGGTGACGGCCGAGCGGTGCCCGCCTCGTTCGCGCTCGACGCGGTTTCATCCAATCCGGTCTCACCCAACGGGAGCACGTCGTCATGACTTCGGCAAACGGTCAGTCTGAGAGACGTATCATGCGCCTGCCGGGTTCGGTCGCCGAGATCGAGGCCAGCCCGGCCGGTCCGGAGGTCGGCGCGTTCTTCGACCTCGACGGCACCTTGGTCGCCGGTTTCACCGGCGTGGTCATGACGCGAGACCGGCTGCGCCACAGACAGATGTCGGTTGGCGAGTTCATCGGCATGGTGCAGGCCGGGCTGAACCATCAGCTCGGGCGCTCCGAGTTCGAAGACCTGATCGGCAAGGGGGCCCGCATGTTGCGGGGTAACTCGCTCACCGACATCGACGAACTGGCCGAGCGGCTCTTCGTGCAGAAGATCGTCAGCCGCATCTATCCCGAGATGCGCGAGTTGGTGCGCGCCCACATGACGCGCGGCCACACCGTGGTGCTCAGCTCCTCGGCGCTGACGGTCCAGGTCGAGCCGGTCGCGCGGTTCCTCGGCATCGACAACGTGCTGAGCAACAAGTTCGAGATCGACGAGAACGGTCTGCTTACCGGCGAGGTGCGCAGGCCCGTCATCTGGGGGCCCGGAAAAGCCAGGGCGGTCCAGGCTTTCGCCGCCGACCACGGCGTGGATCTGTCCAAGAGTTACTTCTACGCCGACGGCGACGAAGACGTCGCGCTGATGTACCTCGTCGGCAACCCGCGGCCGACGAACCCCGCGGGAAAGCTGGCCGCCGTCGCCGCCAAACGCGGTTGGCCGGTGCTGCGGTTCAGCAGCCGCAGCGGAAGCAGCCCGGTTTCGCAGCTGCGCACCGCCGCCGGTATCGCCACGATGGTTCCGATCGCAGCCAGCGCGCTGGGCCTGGGGATGCTCACCCGCAGCAAGCGCACCGGGGTCAACTTCTTCACAGCGGCTTTCGGCCGGGCGTTGATGACAGCGATCGGCGTCAACATCAACGTGGTGGGCAAGGAGAACCTGACCGCGAAAAGACCGGCGGTGTTTATCTTCAACCACCGCAACCAGGCCGACCCGCTGATCGCGGGACGGCTGGTCGACACCGACTTCACGTCCGTCGGCAAGAAGGAGCTCGAAAAAGACCCCGTCGTCGGAACCCTCGGCAAGGTGATGGACGCGGCCTTCATCGACCGCGACGATCCACAGAAGGCGGTCGAAGGGCTCAAGAAGGTCGAGGAACTGGCGCGCAAGGGGTTGTCCATTCTGATCGCACCGGAGGGCACGCGGCTGGACACCACCGAGGTCGGCCCGTTCAAGAAGGGGCCGTTCCGCATCGCGATGTCGGCGGGAATACCGATCGTGCCCATCGTGATCCGCAACGCGGAGGTCATCGCCGCACGCGACTCGAGCACCTTCAACCCGGGCACCGTCGACGTTGTCGTGTATCCGCCGATACCCGTCGACGACTGGACACCCGACAACCTTTCCGAACGGATCGAAGAGATCCGCCAGCTCTACCTCGACACGCTCAGGGACTGGCCGCACGACACGCTGCCGACCCCCGAGCTGTACACCCGCTCGTCGACGAAGAAACCCGCCAAAAAGTCGACCAAGAAAGCCGCAGCCAAGAAAGCCCCCACGACGAAGTCGACGGCGAAAAACCCCGCCGGGGAGGGCCAATCGTGAAGACACCCGTCGACCACTACACGCCGTTCACCCCAACCGACGATGCGCTGGTGCTGGCGTCGGTGTCGTCACCGGCTGAGCAGGAACTGCTCGACGACTGGTTGGCGCAACAGCGCCTCGAGCACCCCGACACGACCGTCGAGGTGCTGCGCCTACCGCACAGCGACGATCCGCCACCCGGCGTGCTCGCCCAACTCGTCGAAAAACTTCAAGCCCACGAGGACCGGTCGGTGGTGCCGGTGCGGGTGTTCTGGGTCCCGGGCGGGCTGCCCACCCGATCCAAGATCGTCGCCCTGCTATCCGGGCGCGACACCTACCGTCCACCGGAGATCATCCAGCGCCGCATCCTGCGCAAAGATCCGTCGCGGGCCAGGGTGGTGGCCGGCGAGCCGGCCAAGGTCTCCGAGCTCCGCCAGCAGTGGGCGGATACGACCGTCGCCGAGAATGCCAGAGAGTTCGCCCGCTTCGTCATTCGCCGTGCCGCCCTGGCGATCGAACGGGTGGAGCTGCGCCTGCTCGGCCCAGAGTACAAGTCGCCGCGGCTGATCAAACCGGAGCTGCTGGCCTCGTCGCGGTTTCGGGAGGGGCTGGCGCAGATCCCGGGTGCGACGTTGGAACGCGCCGGCGAGATGCTCGATGAGCTCTCCACCGGTTGGAGCCGCTTTTCGGTCGATCTGATCCCGTCGCTGGGCCGGGCGATCTTCAGCCGCGGCTTCGACCCCCACATCGACTATGACCGGTCCGAGGTCGAAGTGATGCGGCGCAACCTGGAGAACCATCCGGCCGTGCTGCTGTTCTCGCACCGGTCCTACCTCGACGGCGTCATCGTGCCGGTTGCCATGCAGGAGAACCGGTTACCTCCTGTGCACACGTTCGCCGGTATCAACCTGTCGTTCGGCCTCATGGGCCCGTTGATGCGCCACTCCGGCGTCATCTTCCTTCGCCGCAAGCTCGACGATCCGCTCTACAAGTACGTGCTGCGCCAGTTCGTCGGCTACATCGTCGAAAAACGGTTCAACCTCAGCTGGTCGATCGAGGGCACCCGGTCGCGTACCGGAAAGATGCTGCCGCCCAAGCTCGGACTGCTCGCATACGTCGCCGACGCCTACCTCGACGGCCGCAGCGACGACATTCTCCTGCAACCCGTTTCGATCAGCTTCGACCAGCTACACGAGACCGCCGAATACGCCGCGTATGCGCGTGGCGGCGAGAAAACGCCCGAAAGCTTGTCGTGGATGTACAACTTCATCAAGGCGCAGGGCGAGCGAAACTACGGCAAGATCTACGTCCGGTTCCCCCAGGCCGTCTCGATGCGAGAGTACCTCGGCGAACCGCACGGGCCGATGAGCGCCGATGAAGCCGCCAAACGTCTTGCGCTGCAGAAGATGGCCTTCGAGGTGTCGTGGCGGATCCTGCGGGCGACGCCGGTCAACGCAACCGCGCTGGTTTCGGCGTTGCTGCTCACCACGCGGGGCGTAGCCCTGACGCTCGACCAGATCCACCACACGCTGCAGGACTCGCTGGATTATCTGGAACGTAAGCAGACCCCGATGACCAACAGCGCGTTGCGGTTACGCACCGCCGCCGGCGTCCGGTCGGCGCTCGATGCGCTGTCCAACAGCCATCCGGTCACCGCGGTCGAAGGCGGTAGGGAATGTGTTTGGCGGATCGCGCCCGAGGACGAGCACGAGGCGGCGTTCTACCGCAACACGCTCATCGACGCGTTCCTGGAGACCTCCATCGTCGAGCTGGCGCTGGCTTGCGCGGCGCGCGCCGACGGCGACCGGCTCGAGGCGTTCTGGAACCAGGCGATGCGGCTGCGCGACCTGTTGAAGTTCGACTTCTACTTCGCCGACTCCGCGGCCTTTCGTGAGCACATCGCCGAGGAGATGTCGTGGCACGAGGACTGGGAAACCCACGTATCGGCCGGAGGTGAGCAGGTCGACGCGCTGTTGCGGGGTAAAAAGCCGTTGATCGCCGGTGCCATGCTGCGCCCGTTCTTCGAGGCCTATCAGATCGTCGCCGACGCGCTGCGCGACGCACCCGCCGAGGTTGGTGAGAAGGAACTGACGAAGCAGGCGCTCGGGCTCGGCAACCAGTACGTCGCGCAGGGGCGGATCCACAGCAACGAGGCGGTCTCGGCGCTGCTGTTCACCACCGCCCGGCAAGTCGCCGCCGACCAAGACCTTCTGACGCCCGCCGCCGATCTCGAACAGCGGCGCGGCGCGTTTCGCGAAGAATTGCGCGCGATCCTGCACGACATGGACAAAGTCGAGCAGATCTCGCGCTCCCAGTTCTTCGCCCGTGAAATGCAGCGACAGGCACTGCGCAGCGAACCCGCCTGAGCCTGCGCAATAGGCTGGGGCCATGACTATTCCCAGCCGGCAGGTCGCGGCGGGCGTACGCAGTAGCGCGGTATGGCCGGTGCTCGTCGGCGTGGGCCTGCTGGCCGGTGCCGTCGCGGCCGCCATCGGCGGGCTGTCGCTGGCCGATGCGCTGACGGCCACCGGTCTGCCCGACCCGGGCCCGGTGACGACGTACGGTCTGCCGTTCGTGCGAGCGGCGGGGGAGATCGCGGCCGTCGTCGCTGTCGGCGCCTTCCTGTTCGCGGCGTTTCTGACCCCGCCGCAGACCAGCGGCGTGCTCGACGCCGCCGGCTACCGGTCGCTGCGACTGGGCACCGCCGCGTCGGCGGTCTGGACGGTGTGCGCGGTGCTGTTGGTGCCGTTGACCGTGTCCGATGTCTCAGGTCAGCCGTTGCACGCCCTCGACCCGATCAGCGTGTGGTCGGTGGCCAGCATGATTGACGTCGCAGGGGCGTGGCGGTGGACGGCGTTTCTGGCGGCGGTGGTGACGGTGGCCAGCATGGGCGTGCTGCGGTGGACGTGGACGCCGATCCTGTTCGCCGGTGCGCTGCTGACATTGCTGCCGCTGGTGCTCACGGGGCATTCGGCCACCGGCGGTTCACACGATATGGCCACCAACAGCCTGCTGTTCCACATCTTCGCGGGCGCCCTCTGGGCCGGCGGCCTACTCGCGCTGCTGGTGCACGCGTTGCGCGACGGTTCGCACGCCGATCTGGCCGCGCGCCGGTTCTCGATGCTGGCGCTGTGGTGCTTTGTGGTGATGGCGGTCAGCGGGGTGGTCAACGCATTCGTGCGGATCGAGCCGGCCGACCTATTCACCACGCCCTACGGCGGCCTGGTCATCGCCAAGGTCCTCGCGCTGGCCGTCCTCGGCATGATCGGCTGGCAACAGCGCCGCAGCGGCGTCGCGGCATTGCAAAAGGATCCGGGGGAGCGCCGGCCGCTGATTCGGCTCGCTTTGGTCGAGGCCGTGGTGTTCGGTGCGACGTTCGGCATCGCCGTCGGGCTGGGCCGGACCCCGCCGCCGCCGCTGCCTGTGCAGCCCAGCGTGGTCGAGGTCGAGATCGGCTACCAGCTGGCGGGCCCGCCGACCTTCGAGCGGGTGCTGTTCGACTGGCGGTTCGACCTGATCTTCGGGACCGCCGCGATCGTCATGGCCGTGGTGTATCTACTGGGGGTACGCCGGCTGCGGCGCCGCGGGGACGCCTGGCCGGTCGGCAGGACCGCAGGCTGGCTGCTGGGATGCGCTGCGTTGCTGTTCGCGACCTCCTCGGGTCTGGGCCGCTACATGCCCGCAATGTTCTCGATGCACATGATCGCGCACATGGCGCTGTCGATGCTGGTGCCGATCCTGCTGGTGTTGGGCGCGCCGATGACTTTGGCGCTGCGCGCGCTGCCGTCGGCTGGCCGCGGGGAGCCGCCGGGGATGCGGGAATGGCTGCTCACCGGACTGCACTCGCGGGTCGCGCGCTTTTTCACCCATCCGATCGTGGCCACCGTGGTGTTCGTCGCGGGTTTCTACGGCCTGTATTTCGGTGGGCTCTACGACACCGCGGTCGACTACCACTTCGCGCACGTGCTGATGAACCTGCACTTCCTGCTCAGCGGCTACCTGTTCTATTGGGTGGTTATTGGTATCGACCCCGCGCCGCGGCAGCTTCCGCAGCTGGGCAAGGTTGCGATGGTGTTCGCGTCCCTACCGCTGCACGCGTTCTTCGGGGTGTTGTTGATGGGCTCGAAGACGATCCTGGCCGAGACGTTCTACCGCGGGCTGGACCTGAGTTGGAACACCGATCTGCTCAGCGACCAGCGCACCGGCGGTGGAATCGCCTGGGCCGCAGGTGAAGTCCCGCTCGTCGTGGTGATGATTGCCCTGCTCATCCAATGGCAGCGCAGCGACGAGCGCACCGCCAAGCGATTCGACCGTGCGGCCGACCGCGACCACGACGAGGAACTGGCCGCCTACAACAACATGCTGGCCGCACTGGCCCGTCGGGACGGTTCGTCCCACTAGCGCATCGAGACCGACGCCTTGGTCGATTTCCGGCCGGCGAATCGACCATTGCGTCGGTTTGGAGAGCGATGGGAGCCAAATCGGTCGCGTGTGCGTCCAATCAGTGTGGAGATCCCGTTCATCGGCAGCGACGCGGTGGCTGCCGGCCACCTCACCCGAGCCCATCTGCGCAGTCAGTACCGGCCGCTGTACCGCGGCATCTACGTCCCCCGCGGATACGAAGTATCGCTGCGCGAGCGGATCGCCGGGGTGTCGCTGGGCTCGCCCTCAGCGGTGATCGCCGGGGTCGCCGCATCCGCACTGCATGGAGCGAAATGGGTCGACGACGACATTCCGATCGAACTGGTCTCGGCGGCTCGACGCCAGCGCGGGCTGGTCGTCCGCGACGAGACCCTGGAGGAGGACGAGGTCACCACGATCGGGGGCATCCGGGCGACCGTGCCGGCCCGCACCGCATTCGACCTCGGCCGCCATCAGCCACGCGACCGGGCCGTCGCGCGCCTGGACGCGTTGATGAATGCCCGCCCGTTCGCTCCTGAGGATGTCGCGCTGCTGGCGAAACGTCATCGCGGTGTACGAGGTTTGCGACGACTACGGGTGGCGATGCCGCTCGTGGACGGCGGCGCCGAATCACCGAGAGAAACCGGCCTGCGGTTGCTTTTCATCGACGCCGGACTACCTGCGCCCACGACGCAATTCGTGATCTACGACGAGATGGGTAACTACGTCCGGCGCGTCGACATGGTTTGGGAGGACTTCAAGGTGGGCGCCGAATACGACGGCGAACAACACCTGACCAGCAGGCGACAGTATGTCCTCGACGTTCAGGTCAACCGCGTGCTGCAGCGGCTTGACTGGCACGTCATCCACGCCATCAAAGAGGACCGCGGCGCCGACATCGTCGAGCAGGCGCGCACCGCATTGCTCTCGCGGGGCTGGCGCCCGTAGGTATCGCGGGCTTCGCTCGAAACCGACGCCTTGGTCGATTCGGCGGCCGCAAACCAGCCAAAGCGTCGGTGTCGAGCGGGTGGCCCGAGTGCGCGACCTCGCGGCGAACTATCCCCAACGGCGGATTCATCCACAACCACGCGGCGTGGCCCCGCCGGCGACTGCCCGCTGTCGGTGCGCTGACGGTCAATTGCGGTGTCACCGACGCGCCGAGCGGCCGTCGTCACGCAACAAGTTGGAGGAATCATGTTCGAGACACCGTTCACCATCGTCGGCAATATCGTCACCGACCCGATTCACCGCCGCGTCGGCGATCAGGAAATGGTCAGGTTCCGCGTCGCCAGCAACTCGCGGCGCCGTACGGCCGAGGGAACATGGGAGCCCGGCAACTCGTTGTTCGTGACGGTGATCTGCTGGGGGCGGGTGGTAACCGGTGCCAGCGCCGCCCTGGTGAAGGGCGATCCGGTGATCGTTGTCGGGCACGTCTATACGAGCGAGTACGACGACCGCGACGGCAACCGACGCTCATCGGTCGAGGTGCGCGCCACATCGGTCGGGCCCGATTTGGCCCGTTGTGTCGCGCGTATCGACCGAGGCAAGCAGCAGGAGGACCAGCGGTCGACAGATCGAGACGACGCGGGTTCCGACCAGGGCGCAGACGAGCCCGGTTCCGCTACCGACGCGGTGAGCTCAGACGACGAGCTGACACTGTCGGCTTAGCCGACCCAGGCCGCGCCTAGGATGGGGCCCCAGATAGCCAAAGACTCAGGAGGCAACACCACGGCATGGCCGAATTCATCTATTCGATGCGGAAGGTCCGCAAGGCGCACGGCGACAAGGTCATCCTTGACGACGTCAGCCTGAATTTCCTGCCAGGCGCGAAAATCGGCGTCGTCGGCCCGAACGGTGCCGGAAAGTCGAGCGTCTTGCGGATCATGGCCGGTCTGGACACTCCCAACAACGGCGATGCGTTCCTGCAGCCGGGCGCGACCGTCGGCATCCTGCAGCAGGAACCGCCGCTGAACGAGGAGAAGACGGTTCGCGAGAACGTCGAAGAAGGGGTGGCGATCAAGGAAAAGCTCAACCGCTACAACGAAGTGGCTGAGCTGATGGCCACCGACTACTCCGACGAGTTGATGGAGGAGATGGGCCGGCTGCAGGAGGAACTCGACACCGCCGACGCCTGGGACATCGATTCCCAGCTCGAGCAGGCGATGGACGCGCTTCGCTGCCCGCCGCCCGACGAGCCCGTCACCCACCTGTCCGGCGGCGAGCGTCGCCGAGTGGCGCTGTGCAAGCTGCTGCTGTCCAAGCCCGACCTGCTGCTGCTCGACGAACCAACCAACCACCTCGACGCCGAAAGCGTGCTGTGGCTGGAACAGCACCTAGCCGAGTACAAGGGTGCGGTGCTCGCCGTCACCCACGACCGGTATTTCCTGGACAACGTCGCCGAGTGGATCCTGGAACTGGACCGCGGCCGGGCGTTCCCGTACGAGGGCAACTACTCCACCTATCTGGAGAAGAAGGCCGAGCGTCTCGCGGTGCAGGGCCGCAAGGACGCCAAGCTGCACAAGCGGCTCAAGGACGAGCTTGCGTGGGTGCGGTCGGGCGCCAAGGCGCGCCAGGCCAAGGGCAAGGCGCGGCTGCAGCGTTACGAGGAGATGGCTGCCGAGGCCGAGAAGAGCCGCAAGCTCGACTTCGAGGAGATCCAAATCCCGACGCCGCCCCGGCTGGGCAATGTCGTGGTCGAGGTGAAGAACCTGGACAAGGGCTTCGACGGTCGTCCGCTGATCAAGGATCTGTCGTTCACGCTGCCGCGTAACGGCATCGTCGGCGTAATAGGGCCCAACGGTGTTGGCAAGACGACGCTGTTCAAGACCATCGTGGGTCTGGAGGAGCCGGACAGCGGCACCGTCAAGATCGGTGACACCGTCAAGCTCAGCTACGTCGACCAGGGCCGGTCGCGCATCGACCCGAACAAGACGGTCTGGGAGGTCGTGTCCGACGGGCTGGACTACATCGAGGTCGGGCAGAACGAGATCCCGTCGCGCGCCTACGTGTCGGCGTTCGGCTTCAAGGGACCTGACCAGCAGAAGCCGGCCGGCGTGCTGTCCGGCGGTGAGCGCAACCGGCTCAACCTCGCACTGACCCTCAAGGAGGGCGGCAACCTGATCCTGCTCGACGAGCCGACCAACGACCTCGACGTGGAAACGCTGTCCTCGCTGGAGAACGCGCTGGAGAACTTCCCGGGCTGCGCGGTGGTGATCTCCCACGACCGCTGGTTCCTGGACCGCACCTGCACGCACATCCTGGCGTGGGAGGGCGACGAGGACAACGAGGCCAAATGGTTCTGGTTCGAAGGCAACTTCGCTGCCTACGAAGAGAACAAGGTGGAAAGGCTCGGCGCCGAAGCGGCACGTCCGCACAGGGTGACCCACAGGCGACTGACTCGCGACTGACACGCACGCTTAGCAGCGCCAGCGCGAACGTCCCGACCGGATCGGGCTAGGGAGGACTCTGCGGGACGATATCGTCGCACCTGCGGAGCGCGGAATCGTGTCGTCGAGGACAGGAGCGTCCTATGTCGGTGTATCCGAGATCCGGTGATGCCCCGCCGCCGTCACCGGAACTCAGTGAGGACGCCGCTGGGCAGGTGGCGAACGCCTACGTCGAGACCTACCGGGGTCCGCACGCCGACGCACCCGAATCCGCCATCGTCACATCGCCGGTGAGCCTTGCCGCCCACAAAGCGGTGTCACCGGAGTTGCTGGCCGCCCATCGCCGGCTCGGCAGACAGCGACCGGTCGGGAGCACCCGGGTGGCGGTGTATACCAGCGACGACGCGGGCGGCTTCGGTCCGGCGCTGCAGATCGTCACCGACCACACCGCGATGGTGATGGACTCGGTGACCGTATTGCTTCACCGGTGCGGCGTTGCGTACAGCGCGCTGATGAACCCGGTCTTCCAGGTCCGCCGCAGCCCGACGGGTGACCTGCTCGATCTGCGCCCGGCCACAGCGGCCGAGGACCTATCCGACGGCGTCGAGGAAGCGTGGATTCACGTTCAGCTGGCACCGACCGCGGACAACAAGGCGGTGGCCGTAGCAGCGCAATCGCTGCCGACCGTGCTCGACGACGCACGTCAGGTCGCGCTGGACACCGATGCGCTGGTCACCACGTTGGCTGACCTTGCCCACCAGGTCGACACCGACACCAGCGGACGGTTCCCCGGGCGGGACCGCAAAGATGTTGCCGCACTGCTGCGCTGGCTGGGCGACGGCTACTTCGTGCTGCTCGGCTACCAGCGCTGCCCGGTGCGCGACGGAAAATCCTCGGTCGACTCGTCGAGCCGGCTGGGCCTGCTGCGGTCCCGCCGCGACGTGCTTCAGGAGTTGACCGAACCCGGCGACCTGCTGGTGCTGGCCCAGGCGACCATTCCCAGCTACTTGCGGTACGGCGCCTACCCCTACATCGTCGTGGTGCGTGAGGAAACCGGTCATACCGCGGTCGAACACCGCTTCGTAGGGTTGTTCAGCGCCGCGGCGATGAACGCCAATGTGCTTGAGATCCCGTTGATCTCACGTCGTGTCCAGGATGCGTTGGCACAGTCGCAACGGGACCCCAACCATCCGGGCCGACTGCTTCTCGACATCATCCAGACCATCCCGCGGTCAGAGCTCTTCGCGCTGTCGGCCCCAGATCTGCTCGACATGGTCAAGGAGGTCGTCGAGCTGGGTTCGCGGCGACGCACCTTGTTGTTCCTGCGCGTCGATTCGCTCGCGCACTTCGTGTCATGTCTGGTGTACCTCCCGCGCGACCGCTACACAACCGCGGTACGGCTCGACATGCAAGAAATCCTGGTCCGTGAACTCAACGGTGTCAGCATCGACTACACCGCTCGGGTCAGCGAATCACCCTGGGCAGTAGTTCATTTCACGGTCCGGATGCCCGACCACGCCCGGCCCCAGGACATCGACACCTCGCCCGAGAACAAGAGCCGGATCCAGGGCCTGCTCACCGAGGCCGCCAGAACCTGGGGGGACCGGCTGATCGGCGCGGTGAGAACCGGTTCGATCGACCAGGCCCGTGCCGAGCATTACGCCACAGCGTTCAACGACTTCTACAAGGAAGCCGTCGAACCCTCCGACGCCATCGACGACATCGCGATCATCGAAGAGCTGCAGGACGATTCGATCAAGCCGGTCCTAATCGACCTGACCGACGAGGGCGCGGCGCAGCTGACCCTGTACCTGGGCGGTCGGTCGGCGTCGCTGAGCGACCTGCTGCCGATCCTGCAATCGATGGGCGTCGTCGTCCTCGAGGAACGGCCGTTCACGGTGGTGCGTCCCGACGGGCTGCAGGTCTGGATCTACCAGTTCAAAATCGTGCCGCACACGTCCATCCCCAGGCCGGCGTCCGGGCCCGAACGCGACAGCACCGCTGAACGGTTCGCCGACGCGGTCACCGCGATCTGGCACGGCCGTGTGGAGGTCGACCGGTTCAACGAACTCGTGCTTCGCGCGGGCCTGAACTGGCAACAGGTCGCGGTCCTGCGCAGCTACGCAAAGTACCTGCGGCAGGCGGGGTTTCTCTACAGCCAGGCGCACATCGAGACGGTGCTCAACGACAACGCCAACACGGCGCGTTCCCTCGTCGAACTGTTCGAGGCACTGTTCCGCCCGGTTGATGAATCCGATGACGGTGCGGCCAAGCGCCGCAGTGCGCAGGCCGCCGCAGCGGCGGTGGCCGCCGGCATCGACGCGTTGGTCAGCCTGGACACCGACAGGGTGCTGCGCGCGTTCGCATCGATGATCCAGGCGACTTTGCGCACCAATTACTTCGTCACACGGCCCGACTCGGCGCGCCAGCACGACGCCCTGTCGTTCAAGCTGGACGCCGGTCTGATCGACGAATTACCCTTGCCGCGACCGAAATTCGAGATCTTCGTGTATTCGCCTCGGGTGGAGGGTGTGCATCTGCGGTTCGGGCACGTCGCGCGCGGCGGGCTGCGCTGGTCAGACCGCCGTGAAGACTTCCGCACCGAGATCCTCGGGCTGGTCAAGGCGCAGGCGGTGAAGAACGCGGTCATCGTCCCCGTGGGCGCCAAGGGCGGATTCGTCGTCAAACGACCGCCGACGGCCACCGGCGACGAGGCCGCCGATCGCGAAACCCAACGCAACGAGGGTATCGCCTGCTACAAGCTGTTCATCTCCGGCCTGCTCGACGTCACCGACAACGTCGACAAGACCACCGGTGCCATCGTCCCGCCACCCGATGTGGTCCGGCGCGACGGCGACGACGCCTACCTGGTGGTCGCAGCCGACAAAGGCACCGCCACCTTCTCCGACATCGCCAACGACGTCGCGCAGTCCTACGGGTTCTGGCTGGGCGACGCCTTCGCCTCCGGCGGATCGGTCGGTTACGACCACAAGGCCATGGGCATCACGGCCAAGGGGGCGTGGGAAAGCGTCAAGCGGCACTTCCGCGAGATGGGCGTGGACACCCAGGCCGAGGACTTCACCGTCGTCGGCATCGGCGATATGAGCGGGGACGTGTTTGGCAACGGCATGCTGCTGTCCAAGCACATCCGCCTGCTCGCCGCATTCGACCACCGGCACATCTTCATCGACCCCGACCCCGACGCCGCACGATCGTGGGACGAGCGCAAACGCCTGTTCGACCTGCCCCGATCCAGTTGGGAGAACTACGACACCTCGTTGATCAGCGAGGGCGGCGGCGTGTACACCAGACAACAGAAGTCGATCACGATCAGCCCGCAGGCGCGTGCCGCCCTCGGGATCGATGATTCCGTCGAGGAACTCACCCCGCCGAACCTCATCAAAGCCATCCTCAAGGCGCCCGCCGACCTGCTGTTCAACGGTGGAATCGGCACCTACATCAAGGCCGAGACCGAGTCGGATTCCGACGTCGGCGACCGTGCCAACGACCCCGTACGGGTGAACGGAAACCAGTTGCGCGCCAGAGTTGTCGGCGAAGGCGGCAACCTCGGGGTGACGCCGCTGGGGCGCATCGAGTTCGACCTTGCGGGCGGCCGGATCAACACCGACGCACTGGACAACTCCGCCGGTGTCGACTGCTCAGACCACGAGGTGAACATCAAGATCCTCATCGACTCTCTGGTGACCGCAGGTAAGGTCGACCCGCAGGACCGTGCCGAGTTGCTGTTGTCTATGACCGACGAAGTCGGCGAGATGGTCCTCAACGACAACAAGGACCAGAACGATCTCATGGGCACCAGCCGCGTCAACGCGGCCAGCCTGCTGTCGGTGCACGCCCGCATGATCAAGGATTTCGTCAGCGACCGCGGCTTGAACCGGGAACTGGAGGCGCTGCCCTCGGAGAAGGAGATCAATCGGCGCGCCGAAGCCGAACTCGGCTTGACCTCACCGGAACTCGCGACGTTGATGGCCCACGTCAAGCTGGCGCTCAAAGACGAAGTGCTGGCCAGCGACCTGCCCGATCAGGAGGCGTTCGCCTCGCGGCTGCCCTGGTACTTTCCGGTGAAGCTGCGCGAGCAGTTCAGCACCGAGATACGCGGACATGAGCTGCGCCGAGAGATAGTCACGACCATGCTCGTCAACGACGTCGTCGACGTCAGCGGCGTCACTTACGTCTACCGAATCAACGAGGACGTCGGTGTGGGACCGGTCGATGCCGTCCGCAGCTACGCCGCGGCCAACGCCATCTTCGGGATCAGCAAGCGGTGGAGGGAAATCCGGGCCACCGCGGATGACGGGGTCCCGGTGGCGGTGACCGACCGGATGACGTTGGATCTGCGCAGGCTCGTGGACCGCGCCGGTCGGTGGTTGCTCAACTACCGTCCGCAGCCGTTGGCGGTGGGCGCCGAGACCAACCGGTTCGCCGCGAACGTCGAAGCGCTGACCCCGCGGATGTCGGAATGGTTGCGTGGTGACGACAAGGCCATCGTCAGCAAGAACGCGGACGAGTTGACGAGCCAGGGGATACCGAGGGATCTCGCGTACGTCGCCGCCGCGGGGCTGTACCAGTTCAGTCTGCTCGACGTCATTGACATCGCCGACATCATCGAGAGGGACCCCGTCGAGGTCGCCGAAACCTATTTCGCGCTGATGGACCATCTCGCCACCGACGGGCTGCTCACCTCGGTGTCGCGGCTACCACGCGACGATCGGTGGCATTCGTTGGCCCGCTTGGCCATACGTGACGACATCTACGGCTCGTTGCGGACGCTGTGTCTTGACGTGCTGGCCGGCGGCGAACCGAACGAGAGCGGCGAGGAGAAGATCGCCGAGTGGGAGATGACGAACAGCTCGCGGGTCTCGCGGGCGCGGCGCACGCTCACCGAGATCTATGAAAGCGGCCAACACGACCTGGCGACGTTGTCGGTGGCGGCACGACAGATCCGCAGCATGACGCGCACAAGTGGAACGGGGGCCTCTGGGTGAATGGATTTGTGGCGCCGGTACATGTGCGCTGGTCAGACATCGACATGTACCAACACATCAACCACGCCACCATGGTGACTATTCTCGAAGAGGCCCGAATCCCGTTTCTGCGTGAACCGTTCGGGCCCGGGATCGAGACCATCGGTCTGTTGATCGCCGACGTGAACATCTCGTACAAGGCGCAACTGCGGCTGGTGGACTCGCCGCTGCAGGTGACCATGTGGTCGAAGCGGGTACGGGCAGTCGACTTCACCATCGGCTACGAGGTGAGGTCCGTCAACGCCTCGCCCGGCTCGAAACCGGCCGTCATCGCCGATACGCAACTGGCCGCCGTGCACATCAAAGAACAGCGATTGCACCGTCTTTCGCCCGTGCAGCAGGAGTATCTGCGGCATTGGTCGCGATGACCGAGCGCGAGCGCGGTATCTGGCTCGACGGTGCGACCCACCGCGACGATCTCGCCACGTTCACCGACCGCGTTCTGCGGCTCGACGACACCGCGGTGGTCAGGTTGCGGCAGCGCTCGGATGAGCACGTCGTCGCTTGGGCGGCAACCGGGTTCGACGTGCTGGCCAGTCGGGTGGTGCGCGGTCGGGTCAAACCGGCCGATCTGGCGGTCGGCGCCGACGCACTGGCCGCCGGCCTGGCCGCGATGGCGCCCGACGGTCACGTCGAGCCCGGCTTCACGATGGACTCCGCGTGGCGCGGCGCGCTACCGCCTGAGACGGGTTTCGTGCACCTCGACGATGTCCCGGCCGGCGCCGTGCTGGACCTGGCCGAGCAGGGCGGCGCACTGGCCAAAGAACATTCCAGCGCCCACGGACCGCCGGTATCCCTGCTGGATCAGGATGTGATGTCGGTCAGCGCAGGCGAGGACTGCGTCGCAATTCCTATGCGCTGCGTATTCGCCCTGACCGCAATGGGTTTTCTCCCGCAGACGCTGGCCGAGAGCGAGATGGTGCGGGTGCGGGCGCATCCGACGTGGTTGCGCATCGACGCGCGGTTCGGTTCGGTGTACCGGCGCCGCGGCGCCCCCGCCGTGGTGCTGCGGTAGTGCCCCCGTCTGCCAGCGCCAGCGTGCGGGCCTGAGGCCGACACGCCGAAGTTGGGTCGAAGTTGGCGCACGCTCGCGATGCTTTACGGATAGTGGCGCGGCTAATCGGATAGCGGCGCTCAGCGCGGGCACGCTAACTTCTGACTCGTGATCTCAGCACACGAGGAGCCCAGTTGAGCACGCATGACCACATCACGATCGTTGGTGCCGGTCAGTCGGGCCTACAACTGGCCATCGGCTTGCTTGCACACAACTATCACGTCCGTGTGATCAGCGACCGCACTGCAGAGGAGATCGCGGGCGGCGCAGTGACATCGAGTCAGGGCATGTTCGGCCGTGCCCTACGCCACGAGCGGGCACTTGGGTTGGATCTGTGGCGGGAGGAGGCACCGTCGATCGGCGCCGTATCGATGACGATCGCGAACCAGCCGGGCGAACCGGTGCCATCCATCAGGTGGACGGGCCAACTCGGCGCCATCGCGCAGTCGGTGGATCAACGAGTCAAGATACCTCGATACATCGACGAATTCATCTGGCGCGGTGGAGAATTCATCGTGGGCAAGGCCGACGTAGACGATATCGAGGCGTATGCCAGAGAGTCAGACCTCGTCGTGGTGGCGGCCGGCAAGGGCGATGTCGCAAACCTATTCACCCGCGACAGCGCGCGTTCCACGTACGATAAGCCGCAACGTGTCACCGCGCTGACCTACGTCCGCGGGATGAATCCGCAGCCGGCAGAGGTGTCCTACAACATCTTGCCGGGCGTAGGTGAGTACTTCGTCTTTCCCGCTCTGACGCTGAGCGGCCTCTGCAGCATCATGGTTTTTTCGGGGGTAATCGGCGGTCCGATGGACTGCTGGAACGATGTGAGGTTGGCATCCGAACACCTGGAGATTTCGAAGCGCATTCTGACCGAGTTCCTGCCGTGGGAGGCGGATCGATGCCACCACATCGCGCTGACCGACGAACAAGGGGTGATGTCGGGCCGTCTGACACCGGTGGTTCGGCATCCCGTGGCTGTGCTGCCCTCGGGAGCCGAGGTGCTCGGAATGGCTGATGTGGTGGTGCTCAACGATCCGCTGACCGGGCAGGGGTCGAACAACGCGAGCAAGAGCGCCGCCATCTATCTGGACGCGATCTCTGCGCACGACGGCCGCGCATTTGACCGGGCATTCATGCAGCGCACTTTCGAGCGCTACTGGGATTATGCGCAATACGTTACGAAGTGGACGAACGCGATGCTCGAGCCGCCGGAACCGTACGCCATCCAACTGCACATCGCTGCCACGCAGCACCCCGAGATCGGCGACCGCTTCGCCAACGGTCTTGACTACCCACCGGATTTCTTCTCGTGGTATCTGGACGCGGAGAACGCCGCGGCGTACTTGGCCAGCCTGAGCCGTCCCGAGTTTGACCCTCGTGATCTGCGACGTGCCCTCGGGCAGTTCGCGACCGGGGTCAACGTTGTGACGGCTCGAGACCTCGATGGCACACCCGTCGGGATGACCGTCAACTCCTTTTCCTCGGCATCCCTCGATCCGCCGATGGTGACTTGGTGTGTTCGTCGCGATGCACCGAGCGCGCGAGCGTTCACCACCGCATCGCATTTCGCTGTGCACGTACTGGATGCAGCACACGCGCACCTTGCCCACCAGTTCTCAAAACCCGCGCCGGACAAGTTCGCTGGAGTGGAGGTCGTCAACGGCCTTGGCGAAACGCCCGTGCTGGTGGGTGCGATCGCGCATTTCGAGTGCCGCAACGTCCGTACGGTTGATGTGGGCGACCACATCATGTTGATAGGTGAAATCGAGCGTTATGAGGCGCGCGGAGGTGAACCCTTGATCTTCCACTCGGGCGGCTTTCGGTGCCTATCCGCGATCGCAAACTGAAGGGGTGCGGCGTTCGCAGCTCAGCGGCGGAGGGTCGCGGATGGGGATTCGCCGAATCTGCGGCGGTATTCGACGGAGAAGCGGCCCAGGTGCATGAAACCGGCCTCCAACGCCACTTCGGTGACGGTGACATTCGACGCTGGGTCAGCGGCGAGGAGCGCATCCCGGGCCCGTTTCAGACGGACGTCGCGCAGATATTCCATGGGCGAACAACCGACGTGAACTTGAAAGCCACGTTGTAGCGCGCTTGCACTGACACCGGCGTGAGCAGCCAGGCGAGCGGTGGTGATCGCACGGTTGGGCGCTGTCTCAATGAATTCCACCGCGCTCCTGATGGCGCGTGGGTGTACGGCCCGCGCGTCGGAATGCAGGGCCGTCGAGTAATTATGAGGCTGCGCAGTCAGCAGACCGGTGAGGATCAGTGTTTCCAGTTCGGTAGCCATCAGCGACGAATGGACCAAGCTCTCGTCGCGGCGAAGCTCAGCCACCAGCAAGTCAATCGTCGCGCGCCAACTTCGCCCAGGGCCTGTGTCAAGCGGCATTCCGAGTGAGAACTGAATCGGAGCTTTGACTCGGCGTCCCAACAAGGACTCCAGGTGACGCTCTAGCACTTCGTCGTCGACACGCACGGCGACCTCCGAGCAGTCAGCTTGCCATCGCATCTCACAGCGCCGTCGTGAGTTCGCGACGGAGGCGACGTTCGGAGTCGAAACGAGTTCCTCGTCGGCTGTGGTGATGGCGGCGCAACCGTGTAATGGCATCTGCACCAAATGAAACGGCCTCGCCGATGGCACCACGTCAATGAGGACGGGTGCACCGTACTTGATCCAGACGAGTTGAATCCTGCCGATGGCATGGACACGTACAGCCGCATCGAGCGCCCAGCCGCGTTCGACATCAAGGGAATGCGGCGCGAGAAGGTCGGTCAGCAAGGCCTGGATCTGATCGTCGTCTTCGATCCGGTCGAGGTCGAGCAGCGAGGCGCCCTGCGTTTGACATGCCGACGTTCTGCCGGATCGAGCATCCGTCAGCGATGAAGGCCGTACCGGGCGGGCCACGTCTACAGGTAAGCACAAAGTCTGCGGCCATGTATCAAGTTTGATCAAAATAGTGTCCGTATTGGGCATAAGCGGCATTGACGGCGCCGATTTTGATCATATACGGTCATAGTGAATTTGCGGTGGAAACACGCACCGGGAGGTGCACCGCGGATCATCAAACCCAGTTACGGCGTGAGGAATTCACTTGAAACTCGACGGCAAGGTCGCGATCGTCACTGGCACCGGCGCCGGCATAGGTCGTGCGACAGCGCAGCGGTTGGCGGACGAAGGCTGTCGACTGGTCATCAACGACATCAGCGACGATTACTTGCGCGCGCTTGTCGAGACGCTGCCGCAGTCCACGGTGATGCCCGTCGTCGGCGACGCTTCGGTTGAGCAGACCGCCACCGCACTTGTGGCGCAGGCCCTCGATGCGTACGGACAAGTCGACATTCTGGTCAACGCTGTTGGCAACATGTTCATCAAGGACCCTGTCGATATCACCGTGGACGAGTGGGACCGGGTGATGGCGGTGAACGTGCGCAGCGCCTTCTTGTGTTGCAAGGCGGTGCTGCCAACGATGATCGCGCAGCGGGCTGGAGCGATCGTCAACCTCGCGTCGATCTCGTCGTATGTCGGTCAGGAGATCAACGGAGAAAGCACGATCGCGTACAACGTCACCAAGGCCGCGGTTCGCCAGCTGACCACGTCACTGGCGACGCGGTACGCGCGGGATGGGGTCCGGGTCAATTGCGTCGTCCCTGGACCGACTCGGACCATGGCCTTGCGGCACTTCTATGCCGGTATGCCACAGGAGCAATCGGACGCGGTCTTCCAGGCCGTCGGTGAAGAAACCACCGCCATCGGTCGAAGCGCCGAGCCGGAGGAGATCGCGGCCGCTATCGCGTTTCTGGTATCCGACGACGCGTCGTACATGGTGGGCACCGCGCTCACGGTGGACGGCGGCTTCCTTGCGCGCTAGGTGTAACTCCCAGACAGGTTGTGAACGGCGTGGCTAGCGGAATGTAGGTGAGGACCTCCGGTATCGGTGTGGTTACCACACACACATCGATCCCGAGAGGTCCTCATGTCCCACGG